>JAUXEW010000288.1 GCA_030620375.1 Desulfobacteraceae bacterium
CTAAACTGGTCGGTTCCAGGTTCAGGGTTCAAAGGTTACAACCGATGGACACTGCTCACCCTATTGATCAAAATCCGGCATACCCGACATACCCAATTGGGTGAAACGGCTTTATAAACTCGATGAAGACAGAATCCCTTTGATATGAGCTGTTTGGGAGTTATTCAACCCGGAACGTTGAACCCTGAACCGCTCAACCTATGTTACTTTATCCTGATGCCGCTATGGTTTCACCTGCTGCGGTTCGCGCAAGAATGAGAGAACCCCAGGTAATCAATCCGAGCAGAATGGAAAGTGCTGATGCCATGGCAATGTTGGCCGAGAGGGTGAACTCGGTATAAATCACGATCGGCAGCACATCAATGTCTGTTGCAAGGGTAAACGCCGTTCCGAAGGCTCCCATGGAGGTGGCGAAGCATATGGCTCCCGAAGAGATCAACCCTGGGGTTAAAGCCGGAATAAGAACATCTTTGGTGATGGCCCAGGTAGATGCGCCCAGGGAACGAGCCGCTTCCTCCAGGTTGACATCAATTTTTTCGGCTGCGGCCATCACTGTTGTGATGACTCTGGGTATGGAAAAGTATAAATACCCCAGAAATAGTCCGGTCATGGAATACGCAAGAACCAGTTTTTCTCCCATTACTGCCTGGGAAATGTTTCCCACAAGTCCCTGGCGACCGACCAACAGGATGATCATAAACCCTACAACGACGCCGGGAAATGCCAACGGTAAGGTTAACATGGCGATCAAAATACTTTTGCCAAAAAAATTGTTCCTTTGAAGAAAAACACCGCAGATACCTGAGATTACAAGAGTTACTAAAGTGACACCCAGTGAAAGCACCACTGTGTAAAACAGGGTTTTAAGATATCGCACAGTAGTTAACATTGTAAAATAAACACCGAATCCCTGCGGTCCCTGGATGGTTTCCAAGACCAATCTGGTCATGGGCAAAATAAAGAAGGCCAAAAAAATGATAAGCGCCGGTAAAATAATAACAACCAGATAAATTTGGTTTTGACGTTGCATAATTTCAGTGGTCCAAAACACATAGGCTAGGGTTCACGAAGAAATAAATTCACAATTTTGGAAGTTGAGGCGCCCGGCCGGCAAGACGCGGAAGCACAGGAAAAGCATCTTTCGAGCTTCCGCAACGCCGCCGGACGGGATGGATCGACCTCCAAAACGTGAAGCTATTTTTGAGTGAGCCCCTATTCTTTTTTTATCGATAAATAATGTTTGTGGAACGTACTGAGACCAGATAAATTTGGAGTTTTCGGGCTATCGAACTTCTTCCAGGTAGCGGTCCCGGAATGTGTTCTGAACTTTGGCCATCTTCGCATAATCTATCGGCTTTGCTCTTTCATACTCCGAGGCTGGCAGAAATTTAGCCGATGCTTTCGGCGACATAGCGCTTGCTCGAATGGGTCTAAGAAAAGCGTTCGCCCATACCGCCTGCCCTTCATCGGACATAATAAAGTCTAAAACTTTCTTTCCTTCATTCGGCATGGGAGAGTTCTTTACCAAACTCATGACATAAGGCACGACAATCGTACCTTCGGCCGGAATCACAAATTCGACATTAGCCATGTCTTTGTATTTTCCGCGATAGGCATTAAAATCGTAATCAAAGAGAATGGGAATTTCGCCGGAAATCACACGGGCATAAGATGTTTGCTTGGGTACTATCGGTCGGTTGATTTTGAGTTTTTTAAAGAAATTGATGCCGGGATCAAAATTGTCGAGGGTTCCACCATTTGCCATATTGACGGCCACGGCAGAAGCATATCCAACGAAAGCTGAAGTTGGATCCAGATATCCGATCATGCCCTTATATACAGGTTTGAGCAGGTCTGCCCATGACCGGGGAACCGGCGCTTTCCCTAAAGCATCCTTATTAACAAAAAAGCCGATGGTGCCTGAATGAATCGTGAACCAGTAACCTTCAGGATCTTTTAAGCCTTGGGGAATTTCATCCCAAAAGGATGGTTTGTATGCAGCTACGACTCCCGCTTCCTTGGCCTTTATGCCGAAGGACACGCCATAGTAGGCCACGTCCGCAACCGGGTTGGCCTTCTCGGCGATGAGCTGAGCAAGGGTTTGGCCTGAGTTCTTATTGTCGTGGGGCATCGTGATACCGATATGTTTTTGAATGGCTTTCAGTTGACTGGCCCAATCGGCCCACATTGGCGGACAGTTGTAACAGATGGCATTCTCTCCGGCAAAGGCGGTTGCACCCACATTGAAAGCGACAATGGCCGTTAAAAGCAGTAAAAAAAATGTCAATTTTTTCATAACTTCCTCCTTTTAAATGGTTGATGGTTTCTGCTGATGTTGGGTCAAGAGCGAATAGCTCCGGCTGATTCTCTTGCGACCAGGCGGATATCAAGCAATTTTTTCCTTTTAAATTCGTAGTCGTGATAATCAACCCGTCAACTTATAGTGTCAAGGAAAACTTCATATTTTTTAGAATCCAATTTGTTTTAACCTCTATTTCTGAGGTTATGATGGATTTTGTGATCTTTGTTGAAATTGGATAGGTATGAGGATTTTTTAGAAACACTTACATTTTTGATAACGTTTACATTAACCCCAGAAAATAATTCATCTGTTTATACCACCAGGGCCAGTCATGGTTCACATCATGGCCCCAGTAGTCGATCCAGGCCGGGACGGATTTTTCCCTGAACAGAAAATCCAGGGAACGGGTATCTTCAATGGCTTCATCCTCCCAGGCGCCTTGCCCCACACACACAATAATCTTACTCCGGCGGTACAGATCCAGATACCACGGATCGTCCATGCCGGGCAGATAGCTCAAGGGAGAGTTGAAATAGACGCCGGGCAATTCGGCAGCCGACAGTTGAAATTCGGGCCGGTCCAGGCGGTAGAGACCGCTCAAGGCGATGGTCCCTTCGAAGACATCCGGATGCTTTAAAAAAAAATTTACCGCATGGTAAGCCCCCATGCTGCAGCCGGTGGCCATCACCCGTTCCGGCGGTGATTGGCAGTGGTGGTGAATAAACGGAATCACCTCTTCCACGATGTAACGGTCGTAGGCTTCATGCCGGGCATTGCGATCCGGCGGAGAAACAGCATAATTGTACCAGGACCCTTCATCGAAACTGTCCACACAAAACAGCTTGATTTTGCCGGCGTTGATAAAACCGGCAATAGCTTCGATCATTCCCATGCCCTCATAAACAAAATATCGACCTCGGGAGCAGGGAAAAACGATATACGGTTTCCCCCAATGTCCATAGATCTTCAGGGCCATATCGCGATTCAGGTGGTTGCTCCACCATCGGTGATCTTCAATGTGCACGTGAA
>JAUXEW010000005.1 GCA_030620375.1 Desulfobacteraceae bacterium
AAAATGCTAAAATTGAAAAATTCTATGATCCGGTGGATATTCAATATTGAAAAACGGTTATCTACAGTTCGGCAAAATAACGCCGTCTGAATTTCCCCCCCGGCAGCACCTGTAGAATACCGGCCTGCCTGGGTCAGAGAAGTCGATTCTTACTCCTGATGAATTACCGAATGACCTCTTCTTTTTTAAATCGCCTGATTTCGGGTTCCGAATAATTCATCTCACGGAGAATCTGCTCGGTGTGTTCAGCCATTTCAGGCGCAGGGCTTCGCAAGCCTGCCGAGAAAGTGCTGAATTCTATAGGATAACCGGGTATTTTCATTTTACCAAAATCCGGGTGGTCAAAATCTACAACGTAATTATTTGCTATTGCCTGCGGATCGGTAATTACATCTTTAATATCCTGCACCGGGCTGAACATCAAACCGGCTTTCGTGAATATTTCAATCCAATCACTCTGCGTTTTAGTAACAAGTACTTCATCAAAATATGCCACGAGTTCTCCACAATTATCGTTCCGGCCCTCTTCATCGATAAATCGAGGATCCTTCATCAGTACCTGTTGGCCTGTGGCCTCACAAAAGGCATTCCAGTACCGCTCAGGCGGATGATGGACACCGACAATCCACTTTCCATCCTTACAGCAAAAGTTGTTACGCAAGGGATGATTTCTAGAACGAATCCAGGTAAGTTCTGAAACAGATATATTAAAATTTGACAGCAGCATGTTTGCGTGCATAAGCCAAAGGGCTGTGCTGTAAAGCGAGTTATGAACCTCCTGTCCGATGCCGTAACGCTCTCGTATAAACAAAGCGGTCATGATAGCATGACTGGCTGTGATGGCTGTCGCCTGATCAAGAATCGCAAGTTGTATCAGTTTGGGTTCTTTTGAATCCGTTAAGAACATCATCCCGGATCGAGCCTGCCCCATAGGATCAAAAGCCCCTGTATCACTCACCGGGCCCTCTTTTCCGTATCCTGATACACCCGCATAGATAATTTTAGGATTTATATCTGCTATAGCGCGATAGTCAATACCCAACTTAACCTTGGTTGTTTTACGCAGGTTAGTTAGAAATATATCAGCCTCTTTAACCATACGATGAAAAATTTCACGACCCTTTTCCTTTTTTATGTCAAGCCAAATACTCCGCTTGTTTCGATTCGAAAACTCGAACATGGGACTCTTTACACCTGATCCACCAAATATGGATGAACCGACTCGAGCCCAATGCCGTATTGGATCTCCGGTATTTTCTTCAATTTTTATAACATCCGCTCCAAGATCACCCAAAATGGCACCGGCTCCGGGGCCGGCATGAAAAACGCCATATTCGACTACTTTTATCCCTTCCAACGGTCCTGGCTTGTCTAAAAGCGCTTTAATATTTTTTATCATACCATCTCTCTTGTTATCGGTTATAGCAAAGGTAAAATCTGAGAAGATTTTAGAACCACATAATATTTTTTAAGTAACCTTCAGGATTATCATTCACCCGGCCCTTTTCCCTCCGTTCTGATCTCTATTACATATGGCTCGCCAAGAGAAAGGGCTTCTTTTATTGCCGGTTGAATGTCATCCGGGCGGGTAATGCATTTGCCACTCATTCCCATACCACGAGCAAGGCTAACAAAATCCAAAGCCGGTTCATTCAAGTTCATAAAAGGGTATGGGCGTTCTTTAGTAATACGCTGCATAAGCAGGTAACGATTCATGTTGTATTTTAATATTCTGTAACTCTGATTGCTGATAATAATATAAATCACCGGTATATTGTGATAGGCGGCGGTATAGAAGCTCTGTATGGTATACATGGCCGAGCCATCACCAACTACTGCAATTACGGTTTGATCCGGTTTGGCCAGTTTAACACCAAGTGCTCCCGGCAGGCCCTGCCCGATTCCACCACCATGATTCCCAAAAAAGCTTCCGGGTTGATCAAAAGGAATCATGCCAAAAAGATCTATGGATGCCGTGATGGCTTCATTATAAATAATCGCGTCCGGTGGAAGGCAATCGCGCAAATCAGCCATTAATCGTGCCGGTGAAATCGGCTGATTGTCCCATTTCTCCCGAACACGCTGCTCTTGCCGATCTTGATTTTGTTTCTTTTGTTCTGCTATCGCAGCGCAACGTTTCTGAGCTTCCTGGTGATAGGTATCGGTCATTTTAGATACAAGCGATTCCAAGAGCTTCTGAAGCGCTACTTTGAGATCCGCCGGCAAGCCAACCGCAACCGGCAGGTTTTTACCGATTTCCCTGGTTGAGTCGTCCATATGAATCAAAGAACAGTCTTCCGGTAGAGGTGAACCCTCGGAGTAAAATACTTCTTCAAAGAGGTTCGCCCCAACAGCCAGAACCGTATCTGCTTCACCAAGCAAACTACGGATGACGGCAAATTCCGCAGGCAATACCCCAGTGAAATGGGGGTGTGAGGTAGGAAAGTTCAAAGACCCCATCATCATGGTGTTCCATACCGGGGCTCCCAGACGTTCCGCCACTTGAACCAGTTCTGCCTGGGCTTTCGATGCGGCCACACCATCACCACAGATAATGACCGGATTTTTAGCTCCGATGAGAATTTCCGCGGCGGCCTCAATACCTTGTGGATCGGGTGGTGTACGCCGATAGAAGGAGCTGGAACTCGGTAGATCCAGATCCGCCTCATCATCAAGTATATCACTTGGCAACGCGACAAAAACCGGCCCCCGAGGTGGATCCTGGGCCACTTTGAAAGCCCGCGGTATAATTACGGGAATCTCTTCGATATGCTGTATTTGAACAGACCACTTGGTAAGGGGTCTGGCCATAGCCACCAAATCATGAGAGAGTAGCGGCTCGCGGATCAACATTCGGCTATCCTGTTGACCGGCCGTGACTAACAACGGCATTTTGCCCACCATCGCGTTGTAAAGGGCTCCAAGGGCATTACCCAGTCCGGGTGCTACATGAAGGTTCACAACGCCTGTTTTTCCGGAAGCATTCGCATACATATGGGCCATGCCCAGCGCAGCGCCTTCATGTAAGGATAAAATGTATTTTATTAGGGGATAGTCCTCCAAAGCAACAATCAGGGGCATCTCGGTTGTACCGGGATTTCCGAAAATATATTCCACTCCTTCCCTCTTAAAAATTTCAACAATGGCCTGGCGTCCAAACATAACGGTCACCCTCTCCTTTTCTAACCCTGATTAGATAAATATTGTTGGTACTCCGCAAGATTCTTTACCACTCTGGCAGCCAGTTCAATACTTGAAAACGTAGCCATATTCTCATCGTGATATCTCCCTTCAGCAGCTTTTACGGAATCCTCACCACCAAACGCGTCATCCTTCTCAAGAACAACCAGCATCGGCTTTTTCAAGTTGTCCCGGGCTTTTAGGGTCATTTCCACCATGAAGTTTACGGCGGGTCGACCCCCAAATTTACGAAACAGACCGAGTTGCTGTAAAAAAATCAGTGCATCGATTTTTGGATCGTCTCGCAGCAAATTAATGATCTTCATGAAACTGTCTCCTCCCATTGCAGCAAGACCGACGTCTAACGGGTTCTTTACGCTGGTTCCTTGAGGCGGTACAATTTCTTCCAGTTTAGTTATGGTTTCTTCTGAAAGACGGGGAACCGTGAGACCTTCCGCCTCTGCCATGTCTGTCATAGTCACGCTGCCGCCGCCGGCCCCGCCGATGATCGCAACATTCTTTCCGCCGGGAAGGGGTAGTCTTTGAAGGGCCGACAACGTGAGTATAAGCTCATCTAAAGATTTGACCGAAATAATCCCGGTCTGCTTGCAAAAAGCCTCCCATATCGTTAAAGATCCGGCAATGGCCGCGGTATGTGACTTGACCGCCCTGGAACCGCCTTCGGTCCGCCCCCCCTTGTAAATGACTAAAGGTTTTTCTCGGGTTATAACTTTGGCAGCTTCAAAAAACTCCCGCCCGTCTTTAAGACCTTCTAAATAGGAGCCAACCACCTTGGTTTTTTCATCTTGATAGAAGTATTTCAGAAAATCTTTTGAACTTAAATCACTGGCATTACCAAAACTGACCACCTTGCTGAAGGAAAGTCCCTTTGCAGCGGCTTTAAGGATGAAGTTGCCGGCCATCTGACCGCTCTGGGAAAAGAAACCGGTCGGCCCGGGCGCATAAGGAAAAAAAGGCTGAAATGCCAGCCCTCCCTCGGGGCAAAAAATCCCCATGCAGTTGGGCCCAACGACCCGGATACCGCCCTTTTTGGCCATCCGGACGAGCTTCTTTTCTATTTCTGCATACGCTTCACGACCCGACTCACTAAAACCTGCCGTGAACAGATGCACAAATTTAACACCCTTTTCTACGCAATCCGCCATAACCTTAAGAACGGCCGAAGCAGGTATGGTAAATATTGCCAAATCTACTTCGTCCGGAATATCCCGAATACTGGCATATGACTTCAAACCGAGCGTATCTTCCGCCTTTGGATGCACGGGATAAATTTTTCCCCTGAAATTTTGAACAATAGAACCTTTAATATAATTACGTCCTTGATCCATCATTATCATCTCAACAGCGGGTGAAGCACCCACTACGGCAATACTCTTCGGGCAAAACAACCGGTCCAGTTCATGTGTCGCTTCCAAAGACATAGAGAACAACCTCCTATCATCTAAAACCTGCATTAACTAGGGAAGGTAACATATTTACCATTACTTAAAGAACCATTCCCCCATTGGGACTGATAACCTGCCCTACGATAAAATTCGCATCATCTGTAGCCAGATAGACCACCAGGCTGGCAATTTCTTCGGGTTTTCCCATCCGTCCGATGGGTTTTCGTGCGGTAATAATAGCCTTTACCTCCGGTGACAAGGTATCTAAAAGAGGGGTATCGACATACCCCGGAGCGACCGCGTTAACGATGATTCCCGAACCGATAACTTCTATTGCCACGGATTTTGTAAAGGCGATTATGGCGCCCTTTGCAGCGGAATAAGAGGGTGCTCCTGAGCACCCCTGTATACCGCAAACGGAAGCCATGTTGATAATTTTCCCGCCGCGTTTTTCTTCCATAATCTTTAGGGCCTCCCGGGTACAGTAGAACGTTCCGTTCAGGTGTACATTGAGCATGATGTGCCAGTATTCATCATTGAAGGAAGATGTAATCTTCATGGATTCCTGGGACTTTCCGGTTGTCATAACTTCGTTGGTTACTTTAAGATAGGCGGCATTTACCTTCTCCGTATAATCCGACCAGCTTGGAAATGCGCTGATTCCCGCATTATTGACCAATATATCGAGGGTACCCCAGGAAGATTTCAGTTTTTCAAACATTCCTTTCACCTGGTTCACGTTTCCCACATCTGCTTCCAGCCCCAATCCCTCTGATCCGGCCTCTTTAAGCGCGTAAAGCGTATCTTCGATCCCTTTTGCATTGATGTCGTTTACGGCAATTCTCGCGCCTTCTCGGGCCATTTGTAATGCAATCGTCCTTCCTAATCCGGAACCAGCGCCTGTAATCAATACAATTCTGTCTTTGAGCTTCATTAAACCCTCCCCCCTTTAGCAGGAAATCTTTCGATTATTAAAAAAAATAAGGTGCTTTTTGGAAAGTTACTGAATTTGAAATAGTGTTACCGCATTATTCCCCAAGATCATCTCCTTATCTTCAGCGGTTATTTCCGGCAGGCCCATCAACTGAAGCGGAGCAGGGAACGTCATTGTTTTTATAGCTTCGACCCATTCTTTTTGAGAATATATTTCTGAAAAAAGCGGCCAGTCCGACCCAAAAAGAACTTTATGAACGCCTCCATGCATAAGTTTTGCCTGGGCGAGAACCTGGGAAAAACCCATTGGGAAACGGGCATATGGGCCTTGCCACGCGGATATATCCACATAGACATTTGGATTTTTTAAAGACACGGCCAAGGCCTCTTCGACCCAAGGCGTGCCGACATGGGCCATGATAAAGTTAATTTCCCGAAAGTCAACCGCCATTTTGTCTACGAACACCGGACGGCATGACTTGAGATAAGTGTTGCCGGGTCCCATCCCGGTATGTACCAATATGGTTATACCCAGGCGGGCGGCCTCCTCATACAATGGATAATAGGCCTCTTCGTCCGGAACAAATCCGGTGACCGTCCAAAGCTTTAAGCCGCTAAACCCCATCTCCTCCACACAGCGCTTAAGTTCCCCAACGGCCGCTGCTCCGCGCCGGGGATCAATCCCGGCGAACGGTATAATTCGGTTTGGAAAGCGCTTAAAGTATTCACCGGCCAAATCATTGTAGGCCTGGAAGGTAAAGCCGCCCCCCGTATAGAGAAATTCGAAGTCTATCGGGAGAATGACCGTCTTGTCAATACCCCCCTCATCCATATCCTTTATAAGGCGTTCAATACCACCATCGTATAGTTTTTCTTTATCCTTAACTTCCAGCTCCTTTATCACCGAATCAATAAAATCGGCCAAATCACCTTTCATCAAATCCCGTTCCCAAATATGGCAATGCGCATCAATGATCATGACTGTATGCCTCCTTTCCGTTAACCCGGATCCCTGTTAAATTATATTAAGAGATGACTTGTGAATAATTTTTGCAAGACGAACCTTTGTTGAACCGCAATATCGAACACATTCCCCACAGCTTGCTGCAGTGAGCTTCAATAGCGAGCATTGACAACCGAATGAAATGCGCAACTTCTCAATAAATGGTGGCAGCAGGCTGTGAAATTTTAATAGGGCTGACTGTTTGAACGCATTAGAGAGCCTTAAAAAAAAACAGCTTTACACCGAGTGTTTCATATAAACCCTATAACGTCACCTTACGGCATAGCGGTATAAATTTTTTGGCCCTGTTTTTTCTTTAGGCTCACTTTTGCGTGAGTTTCAGCTATTTTAAAATTTTATGGCCTGCTGCCGCTCCACGCCCCGAATTTATTGAGAAGTTACTGAATTGCCAGTCTTATAGCTGGTTTTATTAAATATTACAAATTCTATATCCATATTATGGATGGCATCCGGTTTTATAGCGATTCCGATAGTCCAGCCTCCCCTGTGAATAGTTACAAACAAACATTTTCCACCCGTTCAACCGCTTCCAGCGGTAATTTATGTTGTTGTTACAATTTGTTACAACCTGTTACACTTGGGAAAGGATTTCTGTTTTTATTTTTGATAGTGTTTCAGCGTCGGTAATATTTATTTAAACTCATTATTTTACAACAAGGGGGGAATTATGGTAAGAAAAATCTCGTTAATCGTATGGGTTAGTTTAATGATTTTGGGCATCGCTTTTTTCGCAGGATGCAGGCATCAATCTCCTCATCAACGAGGAGAATTTATAGCGGATTATATTTCAGAAATCCTTGATTTAACCACGCTGCAGGAAGAACAGTTAAATCAGTATAAAGATGAAATTTTCCAAAAGGCGAACCAAATGAGGGCCAACCGCTCGGCTGTCCATGAGGAGATCGTCGCTCAGCTGCGCAATGAATCGATCGATCAAGAACATTTGAAAAATCTTATTTTTAAAAATAAAGCTCAAATGGAAGAATTGATCAATCTCATGGTAGAACGCCTGGCGGAATTTCATCAGACATTAACGCCGGAACAACGAGAAAAACTGGTCAGGAAACTTGAAAATTTTAAAAGATGGCACCACTATGATATAGAATGATGTAACATTTTTGATAAAAACCCAACCACCCATGGAACCGACTATACTCATCATCGATGACGACGAAAGGCTGAACCAGCTCCTTAAGGGGTATTTAAGTGATTTTGGCTTTAAAACCCTTACCGCTACAAATCCCTCAGAAGGATTAAAAAAGCTGAAACAGAAATCTCCCGATCTGATCATTTTAGATGTAATGTTGCCTGAGATGGATGGTTTTGAGGTATGCAAAATCATCCGTCAGGCCTACACGGTACCGATTATTATGCTTACCGCCAAAGGAGAGTTGATGGACAAAGTCGTCGGATTGGAATTAGGGGCCGACGATTATTTGGCCAAACCCTTTGAACCAAGAGAGTTGGTGGCCCGAATCCACTCCGTACTTCGCCGGACAAAGAAAATTGATTTCAGCGGATCACGCACTTTTGACAGGCTGGAGATTGACTTTTCTAAACGGATTGTCAAGCTGGACGGAGAAATGCTGACTTTAACCACCAACGAGTTTGATGCATTGGCCTTGCTCGTCAAAAACCCGGAAAAAGTATTAGATCGCGACCAGATTTTGCAAGAGCTAAGGGGCATGGACTGTGACGCCTTTAATCGGTCTGTGGATATAACCATGAGCCGTCTGCGTCAAAAACTAAAAGATAATCCTAAAAACCCCGCTTTCATAAAAACCATTTGGGGAACCGGGTATGTCTTTGTGGGAGATAAGTCCATAAATGAAGATCAGATGGATGAATAAAATCATGAGGTCCGTCTTCACCAAACTTCTGGTGGTGATTATCATCACCGTAGTTTGCATTAACATCCTGGTATTCGGCTTTTTTTGGGCTTATCGAAATGTTGCCGGAAAATCTTTCAAAAAAAATATGGCGCAGTACTTAAACTATTTAATTGAGGATATGGGGACCCCCCCCAACTCGGAGCGTGCAAAGCAGTTAGCACTTCGCTCTTCTATTCAAATCCGCTATGACGGGACTGATGAAACCTGGTCTACCGATGAAAAGCTGTCAATCCCTCACCGCTTGCGTTGGCATGAGTGGAGGGAAAGTCCCCATATCCGGACCGGTATTTACCGTGGCACCCATCTGATCGAAGTCGATCACGGCAAAGGTCGATTTCTCTTTGCACTCGGCAGCAGTTTTGACCAGGAAACAGATCGAAGCGGATTGGTGGTGATCCTCCTTTCACTTTTGACATTGATCCTCATCGGGGCATATCTTTCCATCCGATGGACCTTAAGGCCTGTTAAATGGCTCAACGAGGGTGTACAACAGGTCAGTAGAGGCAACTTAAAACATCGGGTTCCGGTAAAAAGATCGGATGAATTAAAAGATCTGGCAGAAGCATTTAATGCCATGACGGATCGAATCCGTGAAATGCTTCATGCCAAAGAACAGCTGTTGCTGGATGTCAGTCATGAACTGCGATCACCACTTACCCGCATGAAAGTTGCTCTTGAATTTTTAAATGAAAGCCCTGCAAAGCAGAGCATTCAAACGGATGTCGTGGAAATGGAGGGAATGATATCTGATATCCTGGAAACGGCCCGACTGCATCATATGCACGGGCAGTTGAAACGACGGAGAGTAAATCTTATAAAACTGGTGAAGGAAATCATACCCATGTATGAAAATTACGGCCCGGGAATTCATGCCGGTGATCTTCCTTCAGCAATAGAGTGTAATATCGATCCGGATCAAGTCAAGGCAGTATTAAAAAACATACTGAATAATGCCGCCAAATATTCCGGTCCCCAAAGTAAGCCGGTGAAGATATCCGTTACAAGTTTGAAACCTCATACCATCATCCGGATCGAAGATAATGGCATCGGTATCCCGGAAGAAGAGCTGCCTTATGTTTTTGAGCCCTTTTATAGGGTCGACAAATCCCGCTCTAAGCATACAGGCGGTTATGGCTTGGGATTAAGTCTCTGCAAAACGATTATGGAGGCACATGGCGGAAAGATTGAGATCGAAAGCACCCTAAACAAAGGAACTACCATATCTCTGTTTTTTCAACATGTAAAAAGAAAAGGTTCTTCTCCGAATTAGTTGGTGAAAGCCTGATGGATTTTCAGCGTAAAGTAGTGTAGATCATGATGATAAAATCATCTTTTTGACCTTACTACTTATCAGTTTGCGTACGAGCCCCGGGGAGAGCCCTTTAAACCTATCTATCCATGCTAAACTGGGCGGAACGTACCAATGAAGTTTTTTGCTGTGATACGCCTTCCACATGGAGTTTCCCTATTCAATAATTTCAAGGATCGTTCGTTTCTTTTCTTTACCGGAAGCGGCATTTAATATATCCCTAAGGGCTTTAACATTCCGGCCCTGCTTGCCGATAACCTTTCCCATGTCTTCTTTAGCCACCTTGAGCTCCAATACGTTGGTCTGTCGACCCTCTACTTCAGAAATCTCCACTAGTTCCGGATTGTCAACTAACGCCTGAACAATGTATTTAATTAAATCTTTCATAGCTACACCCTATACTGTTACAATGCCGTATCGCTATCTGGAATTGTGGTATCATTATCGATTAGTGTCATGAAAGGCCCTTGTCGTAATTGAAATTTCATATATTTGGTTTTATTCCCCACTACAGTCATCAATTGAACTTCTTGAAAATAATACCTTATTTTATACCAAGAGTCCACAATTATCGATGATAAAAAACTATGCCTGCAAAAAGTCAGCGTAATATTTCTCCAATGACGCCTCAAGTATCTCTATAGGCTTACTGTGAAAAGCTTAAACTTGAAAGAAAGGTTTTTTGAAATAAGGGATCTGCGGCAAGGTCTTTAATATGTGTTGATGCGATCAATTCTTCAACCTTTTTTCGGCTTCCGGGATCAAATAATGATATTACCGCCCCTAGTCCTGCCGCATTACCAACCACATGAAAATTTTCATCGGAAAGTTTTGGAAACATACCGATGGTTATCGCATCTTCTTTGTTTAAAAAATTCCCAAAACCGCCTGCTACAAGAAGCTTTTTCGGGTGATTTAATCCCACGTCCCTGCAAAGGAGCTCAACCCCGGCAGAAATGGCGCCTTTGCCTAACTGGACTGACCGAACATCTCTTTGCGTTAGTGTAATCGGCTCTCCCATTACGGCATCTGACGAAGGAACCAATAGAAATTCCAAGATCCCGTCATCCCCTTTACGAAGATTAGGGCTTCGAATTTCGGGGTTGAATTGCCCACTTTCCAAAAGAATCCCGGCTCGTAGAAGTTCTGCGATGGCACTAACGACGCCGGACCCGCAAATCCCTGCCGCTCTTTTTGGCTTTTTCAGGTCATTTTGAATCAGTGAATATGAAACGCCACCCGTCTTCCCATCAATTTTCACGGCATCGACAGCCCCGGAAACGGCATGCATCCCGTGACGCAGGGTCGCCCCCTCGAAAGCCGGTCCCGTGGCACAAGACGTTGCTATAAACCCGTTTTTCCCCCGGATCATCACTTCTCCGTTTGTTCCGATGTCAATTAACATGGTCCCCGTATCGCTCAGTCTCGTTTCATTGGCAAGGCCTGCGCCCACGATATCCGAGCCAAGAAAACCGGATATTAAAGGCAATGTGGATACCTCCATAGAAGGATTCAACCACAATGACAGGTCACTTGCCTTAAACGTTTTTGCATCTGTAAACACCGGGCGATAGGGAAATACACCAATGGAATCCGGATCTTCCCCAACAAACAGATGAATCATTGTAGGATTGCCGACAACCACCATTTTTTTTATGCGTCCGGCTTTGACTTGACTCTTTTTCAATAGCGACGCCACCCCGAATTCAATTGCTTTAGCGGCTAATTTCTGTAACCGTTTTAATGTGAGTCGATTTTGGCGCACAGCGTTGATCCGGCTTATGACATCGTCTCCAAAAAACGATTGGGGGTTCTTTACCGAAACCGAGGCTATTACGGTGTTAGAGGAAATGTTACACAGATAGATGGCTATGGTTGTTGTTCCCAGATCCACCGCCAACCCGTAATCGTTTGCAGCGCCCAGAATCTTTCGAGGCGCATGAAGATCAGCGGGGAGTTGAATTGATAAAGGGGGCTTTTGGATCACCTCCGGACTGATGAGGCTGGTTTCCGGTATCTGTATTGAAAGGTCGTGATGGACAGTCAGGCGACACGCCAATTGATTTCCCGGCACAAAAGATTTTTCATTTTCCGGGATCTCTTTCGTTACATTAAATGGCAAATCATCTGCCGGTGATGATTCCAGTATGGTGACAAGGCATTTTCCGCAAACTCCCTTGCCACCGCAATCGGAACGCAAAAAAACTCCGGATTCCGATAATACTTCCAAAAGATTTTCACCAGTCGCTACATCAATACGATCCCCACCAGGCGCCACATAAACCTTATGTTTTTGCGTATCAATCATGTTCGCCAAAATCGATCAAATTCAAATTGTCTCCTTAATTTTTAAACGCTGAGCGCTTCAACTGATCCGCAGGTTCTAAGATGTCGCCATCAATTGCTCGCCATTTTAGCCGCCCGACCGGCGTCAGGAGCATAACCGTCTGCACCAATTTCCTGAGCATAAGCTTCGGTTATCGGCGCTCCACCGATAATTACTTTGACAGAACCTGCCAGTCCTGCCGCCTTGATTCCATCGATCGTTACTTTCATATTTGGCATCGTGGTTGTAAGAAGTGCCGACATGGCAATGATATCCACTCCTTCGGTTTTCACGCATTCAACAAATTGATCGGGTGAAACATCTACCCCCAAATCCAGGATATCAAAACCTGCTCCTTCCAGCATCATACCCACTAAATTCTTACCGATATCATGCATGTCACCCTTAACCGAACCAATTGCAATTTTACCGGCCGGCTTGACGTCTGACGCCACGAGCAAAGGTTTAAGAATTTCCAAACCGCTTTGCATCGCACGGGCCGAAATCAACAACTCCGGCACATAATATTCCCCGATTTCAAACTTATGACCAACTTCGGCCATAGCGGCGATGAATCCCTCTTTCAAGATGGTGTCAGGGAAAATGTGCTCTCCAAGGGCATGTTTGACGCTTTCCTTCACAGACTTCATATCGCCTTTTAAAATACCTTCGTAGATCGGTGCAATTATTTGTTCCATGTATCACCTCAACATAAAAAATTAACGGTTATCCTTCTATAATCATCTTCAATAATTCCCTGTAATATGAATAGCTTTCAAATTGGACGTCTTCACGAACCCGGCCATCGGCCAAGGGGATATATCCCCCTTCGGCCAGCAGCGGGGGCACCTTCTCCATTACTTCGCGTTGGATAGCCGCTTTTCCACGTCGCAACGCATCCAGATCGATGCCGCCGATTAAACGCAAGTCCCTGCCAAACTCCCGGCGTATTGATCGATAATCCATGGCCTCGATGTTGACTTCACACGCCCATAAGCAATTAAAACCCCACTTTAAAATACTCGGTATTAATATTCTTGAATTTGCAAAGGTTCTGAAAATCAAAGTGTTTATTCCATTCCGACTTAAAACGTCAAAAAGGGGTTTGTAGCTCTTTAATACCAAGTCTTCGTACATCTCTGGCGATATTAACGGTTTATCGTTCCCTCCGATGGGCTCACTGAATATAGCTGCATCAACCTTTATTTGCTGCAGTACTCGTTCTGCCAACCGTGCCGAGAATCTCCCTTGAATCAACATGGCTTCACGCACAAACTCCGGGTAATCTATAATTAAATCGATTACTTCCTTAAATCTTTGCCAGTCTCTAATACCCATTGACAGAAAAAGCCCCCGGTGAACCCTCAACATTTTTACGTTGCCGTCATCCCGGGATGTGTTTACGAAATCAGGCCAATTTTCCGGCAAACGGCCCGGATCATCCGGGTCAAGCCTTTTTCTCATTTCATTTAAATCAGTTTTTGAGGCCGGCCATCTATCAAATTCAGGACGAGGCTCCAAATCAAGTATTATTTCCCTTCGCTGGTCGGAGGGAAACAATTGATTCAGGTCCGAACCTGGCGGCAGCCCTTGCTTTCTCCAAGCCTGGAGTACTTCCTCCCTTATGCCTTCCTCAAAATAGGGCACCCGATCGACAACACCGAAGCGCATGGTTTCCCGGAACCTTTCCTGACTTGTCATTTTTTTACTTTGATTTTTTAAATTCATGTCAGCACGTAACTTCGTGTCACTCGAATCCTTGAATCCTTGACCCCTTGTACCCTCTGGAATCACACCTGCTCAATTGGAGATAACCCACTTATTTTGCCTTAATTAACACCAACTAATCGGGAGATGATCCATAATATTAGATTCCAATCGATATTACAATCCAATTTCTAACGTTAAAGAAATTTGAGGAACTGGGTTACCCTTTTCTTTGACCCGCAGGGTCCACATGGACAATTACCTTATCAATGTCTTTGATTTCTCTGTTCAGACAATTCTCAACTTCCTTGGCAATTTGGTGCCCCTCGATTACCGTCAGCGTACCATCGACGACAATGTGAATTTCCATTTGGAAAAGTCCTCCTAATGTTCGAATCCTGAGATCGTGTGTGTTGATCACGCCGTCAATAGTCAAGGAGCATTCTTTTATTTTGTCTACGATTTCCGGTGAAGGAGCGGCATCGGAAATTTCTCGTAACGTTTTTTTAAGGATATCCAAACTTACCTTGACGATTAAAAAGGATACGATTAACGTCGCAAAAGCATCCAGAATATACCAGGAAGGTTTAATTTGAGCGCCGGCAACACCTGCCAGAACGGCCACCGATGACAGTGCGTCCGAGCGATGATGCCACGCATTGGTTATAATTAACTGGCTTTTGATACGCCTCCCGATGTATGCGGTATAATGATATAGCGCCTCTTTCAAAAAGATAGATGCCCCTGCCCCTATTAGGGCCAACCCGGTAGGATGATATTCAGTATGTTGATAGATGTTCAAAACGGCCTCAAAAGCTAAGTACAAGGCCGTAGCAGCAAGAGATAGGCCAACAATGACAGACGCCAACGTTTCAATTCTCGCGTGGCCGAAATGATGATCTGCATCAGGGGGTCTTCGACCGATACGTATAGCCAGAAGCACAACCGTATCGGTAAAAAGATCGGAAACAGAATGAACCGCATCCGCTATGAGCGCCTGGCTGAGTCCAAATATTCCGGTTAAGAACTTTAGCGCAATCAACAGGCTGTTAACCAGCATCCCAACCAGTGTAACGGATCTGCCGGTCTGTGCCGAAGCTGAAATAAAATCAGACATTTTTATAAAGACCTAAATTGAGCGATTTTGGAGCCTCCCCGCAACAAGCTACGGGGAATGCGCCCGTATTGCTGGTTCAAACCGACCGAATTCCTTAACCATATTATTATGTTTAACTAGTGATACGTCTTGTCTTCAGAGCCTGTCCGGAATAAAATCGCATCTTCAGTTTCATAATCGAAGAACTGTGGTCCCATATAATAGGCAGATATGGGATTTGATCGTTCCCAGTCAATCGTTCTATCAAGTGCTGCTTCAGAAGAAACCGGTTCAGTGTATCCAAGTTCTCTCCGAATCAGGGTTGAATCAACGATAATATCTTGAGCAGCGTTAATTCTCATCAGTGCAAAAGGTGTTATTTCTACCAGACGGTTTGGGGGCGAAATAACCACTTCACCGTCCCAACCAACGGCTTTTCCTATATTCACAACCCACTCAATCATGGACGTGGATTCAGTCTCACCCAGATTGTAGATACGCCCCGTAGCGCGTTCGTCGGTAGCTGCCTGTGCTATTGCGGCGGCCATATTTTCCACATAACCGTGAGTCCAGCGCCAGTTGGCCAAATGTCGGCTCATAAGTATTACGGGACGATTGTCGTCCATCCGCTTTAAATAGAAATATATTCGATGCATCACTGATCTGGGCCCGTAAACCGGTGGAAGTCTCAGAATCGTACCCGGCATATCAGGATCACCCATTATCGCCTGTTCAACTACTAATTTGTCATACCCCTTCATTCCCGGGAAGACCGCCTGCCGCAATGGTGATTCCTCTGTAAGGGGTACAGGATCAACCGGACCGGGCTCTATGCCAAAAAGCTTGCCATAAGCCCGATAGACATCCGTTCCGCTTATCGCTACGATTCGTTTTGTGACCCCCTTTAACGTACTGATAACCGTCTTAGCATCAGTACTTGAAAAGTGGAACATGTCCTCTAATACCACTTGGGGATCAAGTCGTTTGAATTCATCCTTGAAGTCGCCAAACCGTCTGAGATCACCTACAATGTGCGCCACACAGGATGCTCCTTCAAGTTTAGGAGTCCCTCTATTAAAAAGAATGGTTTCATGGCCCATTTCACTTAAATATTTAAAAACGTCCGGACCGATAAAACCGCTTCCGCCGATGATTAAAATTCTCATGGTCGACATTCCTTTTGTTTCAGTCCGTTAACGGGCAAATTAACGCTTTTTATGTCTGTCTGTACGTAACCGAACACGAGTAGTGTAAAAAATTATCACAGAGGATCAGGGTTCAGGGTTCTTTTTCCCTTGTCAACCTCTCCAAACACCGAACCTTAAACCGCTTACTCCGTGAAGGGTTAAGATTATAAAGGAACAAGGATTACACGTCAAATAGAAAGGACCGGGGAATATCAGCCATCCGGATAGTGCCGTGCTCCAAAGATATGTTTAGATGTTATTATCCGTTAAAATAGGCCTTAAGCCTCAAAAAAAAGGCAAATCAAAACCTTACGTTATTAGGCCTTTTTTGCTTACCACGCCTCATTTCTTGATTTTTTTTTAAATATATTATAATATTTAGTTTTTAAACTCCTCTCCGCCTTCTGAGTTTTTTACTAAAAAAATAACTGTCAAAACCGTTTGTTCAATAAGGTGAAAACTTATGCTTGACAGATCCAGCGCAAAATCAATTGAGGATGGAAGCTTTGAAATAAAGGATGAGCCCTTTTATTTGGCCCAGGAAAACGAGATAGAACTATTTGAAGCTGCTTTTAACAATAAACTTCCAGTAACTTTAAAAGGGCCTACAGGGAGTGGAAAAACAAGATTGATTGAACATATGGCCTGGAAGTTGTCTCGACCTTTTTATACGGTTGCTTGTCATGATGATCTTAGTGCAAACGATCTGGTGGGGAGATACATAATAAAGGGGGATGAAGTGGAATGGATCGACGGCCCCCTTCTTATGGCAATAAAAACCGGCGGAATTGTATATTTAGATGAAATTGTCGAAGCCAGAAAAGATACTATGGTTGTGATTCATCCGTTAACAGATCATCGAAGATATTTACTGGTAGAAAAACAAGGAAGGATACATCATGCCCCAAAAGACTTTATGCTGGTAATTAGTTATAATCCTAATTATCAAAGTGTCTTAAAGGAACTTAAACCGAGCACCAGGCAGCGATTTGTAACAATTGATTTGAACTGGCCGGGTGAGGATTTAGAGACTCAAATAGTTGGCCAGGAAACAGGCGTCGACCGGGATATCGCCGCTAGATTGGTCAAGGCCGCAAATAAAATAAGAAATCTCATCCATCAGGGTCTTGAGGAAGGTGTCTCTACCAGAGAACTTGTTTATGCAGCGATGCTGCTAAAGAGCGGCGTATCCGTAAAAGATGCATTATGTTCAACCATGGTAGAATCGTTAACACACGATACCGATCTAAAAGAAGGCATCATAGAAGTTTTGAAAAATTATTTTTATTTCTAATATACTTTTTACAAAGCCATCATACCGGATAAAACCAAATGGCCTCAAATCCAACCCAAAAAAACATCGAAAAGACGGAAAGAAGGGAATTATTGAGCGGACATTCCTTAAGCGATGTTTTTAACAACCTGATAGAAGAGGTATCCCCTTTATTAGAGCCCTTTGGTCACCATCTCCCTGAACAGGTCGCAAATTTGGCAAGCCGGGTGGCCCGATATAGCTGGAAAACTGCTGTGGGCATCCTTGAAAATAGCCACCATATTATCGACCGCGTCGGTTTTGACGGCCTGGAAAAAATATCACTTCTTTCCACCCGGGTTGCTCGACATTGTTGGACAACCGCTGTGGGCATGATTGATAACAGCCCTGGTCTGATTGATAAATTGCTGAAATATGGCGATCAAAAATTGGTCATGCGTGTTTTTGACTTAAGTATCGACATTTCCCAATACAGTTGGAAAACAGCTGTGAGAATGCTTGAAAGCAGTCCTGCAATAATCGACCGCATCGGTTTTGACGGTTTGGAGAAAATTTCAGGGATCGGTATCCGAATTGCGCCACATTGTTGGTTAACGGCTGTTAGTAATTTTGAGAAAAGTCCTGTTCTTATAGATAAATTGCTGGAATACGGTAATGAGGATTTAGTTATGAAAGTATACGGTGTGGCCGGCCGGACTTCCCGGCATAGCTGGCAAATGACTGTTTGCCTGCTTGAGAACAGTCCTGATCTTATTGATCGAATCGGTTCGGACGGCTTGGAAATGATCGCTGATTTCGGGTGCAAAATAGCGCGGCATAGTTGGCTTTCCGCAGTTGATATGCTTGAGAAGAGCCCCCATCTTATAGATAGAATGCTGATATATGGTGATCCGTGTTTAGTAATGAATGTATACGGCCTGTGTAGCCAAATGGCTGATCAATGCTGGCGAACTGCAATTCACCTGCTCGACAAGAGTCCTGACCTGATTGATCGGGTTGGATACGATGGATTTGAAAAAATTGCGGATCGGGCTTCCGAGTTAAACCGTTTAAATCATGAAAGGGCGATATCATTTATTAATGGAGAATCTTTTGAAAGTTCGGTTTTTATAGATGCAATTACCGATGGCCTTGAATTAAGTAAGGTGAAACCCATTTTGGCAAATTATCTGAATGCATTATTGAATTATAGAATTGAAATCGCTGAATCGTCAGGGCACTCGACAGATGGCAGGAGAATTTATCTTCCGGGAAAAATATGTGATTTTGAGGACAAGCAGAAAAACTTTACAATTTACAAGGTTTTTGCAACTCATGAAGAAGCGCATTTGGAGTACGGCAGTTTTGATTTTAGCCTTTCAAAAATTCAAGATGTTGTTGATCACATAAAGGCAACTTACGGGGACGAGAAATGAACCAGACCAGCGACATAGAAATGTTTTATAACCTCTTCCCAAACCCTGAGTTGGCACGAGATCTTACCAACATCTTAGAAGATTACAGAATCGAATCGCGGCTGAAATCGGAGTACCCCGCTCTTGGCGATCAAATATCAGAAATTAACATTTTCATGCTGTCTAAAAGGCCTTTTTTAAACGAGTTGTCAAATGATAAGCAAAAAGCCGTAGAGGTTATCGGGCAGCGATTGATTTCAGGAGAAACAAATGAAGCAGTCCCGGTTCACTTAAAAAAAACGATTGATTATGCATTAGCCGCAAGCAGATTCTTAGACAGGCCGAGTGCTGATATCCACGAAGTCGCCAGAATTGCCACAGAACTATATCTTTTCATTGATGAGACGTTTAAAGACGCTTATCAACCCGTAACCCCATTTTCAACGGTTCTTGATCAATCAAAATACAATCAATATATAGAAAATTTCGAAGGTGCTTCAAATAAAACCGGTACCCCCGCCCGTGATCAACAAAATAAGAGCGCGGGGAGTGAAAGTGAAAGTATTAGCGATCAGAACGAAGCAGAACACCAAAAAGAGGAAAATCAACCTCAATCATCCGGTACCCGCCGAAAAGAGGGGGATAGCAATATTTACGATTTCAACCAAATGCCCATCGCTCAACAGACCGACTTGCCGGCTGACCCCGAATCAAAGGAGAATGTCAAAAAATCAGTAAGCGTCTCGTTTAATGAAAACGGCCTAAGACCTAAAGATATGGCGTCAAAATTCGACTCCCCTGCACCCGATAGTATAGGCGATCACTTAATCCATCTTACCCCATTTATTGCGGATAAAAGAGAACTTGAAAGCACACCCGGCACTTATTTGTATTCGGAATGGGGTAATGACATCGGCTGTTATCGAATCAATTGGTCTAGAGTAAGGGAACACGCCTTAAAAGGGAATTCAACTAAATTTTATCAAGCTACCCTGGTCAAGTATGCCGGACTCAT
The DNA here is from genome assembly GCA_030620375.1 of Desulfobacteraceae bacterium. Classification (GTDB taxonomy): domain Bacteria; phylum Desulfobacterota; class Desulfobacteria; order Desulfobacterales; family UBA5616; genus JAUXEW01. The sequence continues at coordinate 19,743 of JAUXEW010000005.1, forward strand.
CAAAAAAGTAAAAAGAGAGTTTCAGATGCTCAGACCGGAAGGTTTGACAAAGCTAAAACGGCAACTTGACGGAGATGAAATTGATCTGGATTCAACTGTTGAATATTTTATTGATCGGAAATTAGGAATAACGCCGTCCGAGAAAAATTATATCCGCACCAAAAAAAATACCCGAGACATAGCCGTTTCATTTCTTGTTGATATGAGTGGCAGCACCAGAGGATCGACCATCACCCTTGAAAAAGAATCCTTAGTTATCATGTCTGAGGCATTATGCGAATTAGGAGATACTTTTTCTATTTACGGCTTTTCCGGGCATACAAGAAAAAATGTTGATTTTTATATCATAAAGGATTTTTCCGATGTTTATGATCATAAAACCGCGGAAAATATATCTTCAATAGAAGATAAATACAGTACTCGAATCGGCCCGGCCGTCAGACATGCGACCACTAAATTAATCCAACGGGATGAAAAAATAAAAATGCTGATCCTTTTAAGTGACGGCAAGCCTGAAGATAAGGAGTATGATGACAGCTATGGTATCGAAGACACAAGAATGGCGCTAAAAGAAGGACAAAAATATGGAATCCGACCCTTTTGTATTACGGTTGATAATAAGGCGCCGGAATATCTGCACCGCATGTACAGCCATAGCAATTGGGTGGTTATTAATGATGTTTCAAAACTTCCTCTAAAAATTACAAGAATTTATAAGCGGTTAACTACCTGACCCGGACAAGCAGGAGTAGTAAAAAAGTGAGCTGAAGTAAAGGATTATGGATTACTCTGAAAGTATGGTGTCTATTAAATATTGTTTTTTAAGGCTTTAGAATGCTCACGAAACAGGAGCTTAATCGAAAACTCCTTCACCTAATCGCCTTGCTCATGCCCGTCGGCATTTTCTATGTGCCAAAAATCAATGGCGTTTCCAAATGGATCCCTCCGCTGGTACTGGGGGTTCTGTTTTTTGGCGCGGTTCTTCTTGAAAAAATGCGCTTCAAGTATCCAAAAATTCAAATTTTATATCTTCGGTGTTTTCATTCTCTACTCAGAAACCAGGAGAAGAAAAAAATGACCGGTGCCACCTATATTATCGGAGGTGCGCTGGTCTGTGCCATTGTATTTATTGATGCCCCATATATCTCATTCATGACGCTAACCCTGTTTATTCTGGGGGATGCCGTGGCCGCGATTGTGGGGATAAGCATTGGGCGAATTGCACTTTTTGGAAAAACAATTGAGGGATCTCTGGCTTGTTTCGGTCTTTGTATGACCCTGTTTGCAGTTTTATTTCCCCATGTTCCCTTTCTTCTCGAAGACTGGCGAGGCGCCCCCCCCTTCTCTTTAATGATCATCACATCACTTGCCATAACCATTTTCGAGCTAATCCCCATAAAAATCACGAGGACTCATACTTTAGACGATAATCTCTACGTCCCCGTTATTGCCGGGCTGGTTTTAGACCGGCTGCAACCGTTTTTTTGATTGGCATACCCCTTATTGCCTTTCCTCATTAGACTGGCATTTAGCGGATTGCATGCTATGATAAATGTGAAATAAGTCCTTTTAACGCCAAACCGCCTAAGAGGATGATGATGAAAAAAATACTCCTTTTCGCTGTTATTTTTATTCTTTTTCCAAGAATCGGTATCGCTGACCTAAAGATCGATTTCCCTGAATTTCAATCAGCCAGGAAAGAGATGGTCTTTAAACAGATCCGTTTACGAGGTATATCCAGCCAAATGGTTCTTGAGGCCATGACCGCGGTTCCCAGGCATCTCTTTGTTCCAAAAAACCTGGCAAATCAAGCTTATGAAGACTATCCCCTTCCTGTCGGCGAAGGCCAAACCATTTCCCAGCCATACATCGTCGCTCTAATGACGGAATCGTTAAATCTGAAAGGCCATGAAAATGTCTTGGAAATCGGAACCGGATCGGGTTATCAAGCCGCCGTTCTATCGAAAATTGTAAATCGTGTTTTCACTATTGAAATCAGAAAAAAATTGTATGAAAGGGCCACCGACAGGTTACGTTTTCTGGAATTTAAGAATATCGAAACCTTTTACGGGGACGGATATTTCGGACTGCCGGACAAAGCACCGTTTGATTGTATCATGATCACAGCAGCCGTAGATCATATTCCCCCTCCTCTTTTAAAACAGCTGAAAGTCGGGGGCAAGCTGATCCTACCGTTAGGAAACCCGTTCGGCTACCAAAGTCTAACCCTTGTTACAAAATCTGATAACGACTATCAGGTTAAGCAGATCACGGGTTGTCTGTTTGTTCCCATGACCGGTATTGCTTTAGATCGAAAAAGGAAATAATCCGTGCTGCTGCTTAGTGCTGTCTTTTTGTTATCGTTGTCATCCTTGACGTTTGAAATTCTCCTTACCAGGTTTTTTTCCATCAGTCAGTGGAATCATCTCTCTTTTATGGCCATTAGTATCGCCCTATTCGGATTCGCATCCGCAGGTACATTTTTAAATATAATCGCCTCCGTTAAAAAATACTGGGAAACGCATTTGCGTTTAAATATCTGGATCAATGGTTGTCTCATTTTATATGCCGGCAGCGCTGTAGGCTCCTTTCTGGCTTTAAACCAAATACCGCTTGACTTCTTTAGGCTCCCCTTGGAATATCTTCAGGTACTTTACCTGTTTATTATTTATCTGCTGCTTATCCTTCCTTTCTTTTTCACCGGGCTGCTTGTTTCACTTTCCTATGCATTGCTTCCTCAAAAATCAGGCTTCATCTACTTTGCCGGCATGGCCGGCTCGGCTTGCGGGGCTGTCATACCGGCCATATTAATTTCCCGATTCAGTGAAGGGCAGATTATTATCCTCACATCCGTTTTCCCTTTAGTATTGGTATTTTGGGGAAGATTTTTCATCGATAACTATCACCGCCCAACCAATTTAAATGCTTTATTCAGACCGGCGACTCATGTCTTAATAAGTCTCGCGATTATGGGTATCGCCGCGATTCTTTTGATACCGGGTAATAAATCATTAATTTCCGCAAGTCCCTCTCCTTATAAATCACTAAGCCAAACCCTTTTATATCCGGATACGCTGATCACCCAAACATCCACTGATTTAAGGGGAAGGGTTGACACGGTAAAAAGTCCTTACATTCGTTTCGCCCCTGGACTAAGTATCAAGTATGAGGGAGATCTGCCTAACCAATGGGCCACTTTCAGGGACGGCGACAATCAATTCGTCCTCTATAACCTGCCATCTGATCGAAACAGTTATTTCGTTCGCTCCTCTCTGACCTATGCGGGATATCTTCTTCGACCCTTTCCGGAACACGTTCTGATAATCCAAACAAACGGAGGGGTGGCAATCCCATGCGCCATTTCTTCCAATGCTTCAAAAATTACTATTGTTGAACAGAACCCCCATATTGCCCGGATTGTTCGGGACCATTACGCTCTACCGGTAGTAAATCAAAATCCAAGGACTTTCTTATCCGTCTCGCACCAGCGCTTCGACATTATCCACATCGACAACTGGGGATATTCTCTGCCTGGTTCAGCGGCTCTAAATCAGGAACATCTTTTTACAACCGATGCCTTTCAAAGTTATCTAAATCACCTGACTCCCCATGGTCTTCTGGTTATTTCGCGCAAGCTTCTTCTCCCTCCCACAGATACCATTCGCCTTTGGGCCACCGCATTCGAGAGTCTGAGCGCCATCGGCAATAAAAACCCGGAAAATCACATAGCAATGCTGAGAAACTGGGACTCCTTTACGCTCCTGGTTTCTCCAACCCCCCTTCAGGATGCTGAAACAATAATCTCATTTGCACAAGACTTTAACTTTGATATTGTTTATCAAAAAAATATTTCTTTTAAAAAGGCAAATCAATATAACCTGTTTGACCAACCATATCATTATAATGAGATCAAGCGTCTGGCCTCTGCATACAAATCCGGTCAAGAAAAAAAATACTTTAACGATTATCCATTTGATGTATCTCCGCAGTCGGATCACCGCCCATTTCCAAACCGGTATCTCAAGTGGTCCCGATTAAAACAGATTTATCAAAGTATGGGCAGCCGGTTCTATACCCTGTTTTTATCGGGAGAAATCACCGTTATGGTCGTTTTTTTTGAAGCATTCATTCTGTCCATTATGCTTCTCTTGGTTCCGGTAATATTTATCTCAAAAAAAAGAGAAAAAGGATTTCTTCGCATCCTGGTCTATTTCCTCTCTGCGGGTGCCGGTTTTATTTTTGTCGAATTGTTTTTTATCAAGCAGTATACCCTCTTATTTGGCGATCCGGTGATCAGCTTCACCTTGGCGCTTACCGGAATTTTGATCTTTACCGGGTTGGGTGGATTCTGCTCACAGTGGTTAACGCTTAAATCACTTAAATATACCCTGATCTCGTTGATCGTTCTTCAACTGTTAATCTTCTTTGGGTTCAACATATGGTTGACGCGTCTAATGGAGATTCCAACTATTTTTCAATACGTGTTCGCATTTATAATACTTTTACCGATAGGGGTTTTAATGGGAATGCCCTTTCCGCTTGGCATGATGTATATTTTAAAAAATCCGGTCCAACGTGCCTATGCATGGACGGCAAATGGTTGCGCATCAGTTCTCTCTTCCATTATCTCAGCCCAAATTGCCGTCTCTCTGGGAATACCCGTGATCATGCTCTGCGCCATTTTTGCCTACATCCTGGCGCTTTTTACCTTCTCAACCCGTTTGAGGTAAGCCGCCATCGCCTTAACGGGCGGCTTTATAATGATATTTTTTGCCACTTATCGTAACCCCTTGTCATCGGATCAGGTAAAGACTCAAAAACGGAATATAGGTTATCAATATCAACGATAAAAGGAGCAGTGCCAGGTAAGGCAAAGATGCCCGGTATAGCGTGGTTACGGGCTTTTGGAATTTAAGGCTGGATATAAAGAGATTGATGCCCACCGGTGGTGTTGAATATCCGATCTCAAGATTGACCAAAAAGATCACGCAAAGATGGATCGGGTCCACACCATACGTCAACGCAATCGGCACCATTATCGGAACCACAATGATAATGGCGGAAAAGATATCCATCATGCACCCTACCGCCAACAAAAACAGGTTTAATCCTGCAAGGAAAAGATACTTATTTCCCGTCAGTGCCGTTAAGAACGATAAAATCCGTCCTGGTATCTGCTCGTCTACCAGATAACCGGTAAAGCCCAATGACACGGCTAGAATGACGATAATGGCCCCTGACAACCTGGCACTTTCGATCATAATAGCCGGTACCTGCTTAAAAAACCGAACTTCTTTCAGTATGAAGCATTCGGCGATAACGATATAAATTAGAACCACGGCCGAGACTTCGACAATGGTCATAAATCCACCGTAAATACCCAGGACAATAATGACAATAATCGGCCAATCCCATACGCCTTCGATAAAAGTACGCTTTAATTTTCCCCATGAAACAGCCTGGTCTGAAGCCTTGTTTACAGCCGGCTTTAAAAATATTCGATAATGGATGAAGGCATAGACTGACAGCACAAGGATCAGTATAATTCCCGGAATCAGGGCCGCCTTAAAAATTTTGGATATCTCCACCTGTGCCACCACGCCGTACAGGATAATGGGTAGACTTGGCGGAAATAAAAGCCCCAAGCTGCCGGAAGTAGTCATCAAACCCAACGAAAACGATTCAGTGTAATTTCGCTGTCGTAATATGGGGTATAAAACACCGCCCAAAGCAACAATGGTAACACCGCTTGCCCCGGTTAGGGCTGTGAAAAAAGCACACGAGCAAAGTGCGGCAATGGCCAACCCTCCGGGGAGCCATCCCACAAGCGCCTGTATGAAATTCATAATCCGTTTGGGTGCATCACTTTCGGTTAATAGACACCCCGCAAGGGTAAACAAGGGCAGAGCGACCAGAACCGGCATGGATGCCAGCCGGTTCATCTCAATCAATATCATCTGAATCGACAACCAGTCATGGTCAACAAAATACAAACATACAATGGATAGACCTGCTATCACGGTAAACAGCGGGGCTTCTAATAAAGCCATGAAAAGAACGGCAAAAATTAAGAGCGTCAAAATATTCATGCGGGATTCTGACTATAAGCCATTTCAAAACCGTTTCGCTTACCTTAAGCCCAGTGGCCTGTGTTTTCCGGTTTATCAGGGTTAAGACTTATGGTTCTTCTCCAATTTAGTTGGAGAAGAGGGTCCAAGGATTCAAGGGGTCAAGGATTCAAGGGTGTGAAGTTAGACCGTATCTTTCTTCCTTTGGGAATTTTGCGGTTATGCTATATGTCTCTATACAGAGTTCATATGACTTTTGCCAGACTTTCAAATCCTTGTAATTCTTTAGCATTGAGCGCTGATGCGTCACTTCGTGTCACTCGAACCCTTGAATCCTTGACCCCTTGTACCCTCTGGGATTACACCTGCTCAATTGGAGATAACCCAATTTTGCCTTAATTAACACCAACTAATCGGGAGATAATCCAGACTTATTTGAACAAAAACCGGCTGGATCCACTAGGTGAACAAAAAACCGGAAAAATGATATGCAAAAAAACCAGGGGAAAATGATGGAAAACCCTCCCTGCCACCCAAAAATCGCGATCTCGTTTCGGACAAATTCAAAAGAAGCACAAAATAAAACCCCCATAACAATCATGCCAAAGACCGATGAAATGATATTCGCGGCAAAGCGGGTATGATCCGAAGAAAATCGAAGCAAAATTTCTAGCTTAATGTGTCGATGGTCTTTCAAGGCAAGGGAAGACCCGACCAAAGCCAGCCACAGGACTAAAGTCGGCGAAATTTCAAGGATTTCTTGAAAGGATTCCTGAAAAATATTTCGGGATATGACGTTAAAGGCAATCAACAGGATCAGGCCTGAATATAAAAGTACGGTCATACCTCTTTCTACGCTCGCCAACAGATTATTAAATTTGCGTATATGTCTCATGTTTTTTATCCGATAATATTACCCTTAGGCCGGTGGAAGTGTCTGGCGATATTCTTTTAGTATATTTTGGACCTGATTCAACAGGTCTCGGGTATAAAGCTCAGGAATGTTTTTTAAATATGATCTTTTTGCATTTTCTTTGAAGGATAAAATCTGCTCGTTTGATGGGGGGATAACCTTAATACCAGCCGCTTTCATTACCGTTATGGCTTCCAGATTGTCTTTTCGGGAAAGCTGTATCAATTTATCACAATACTCCCTTGCAACCGATTTTAAAATCTCTTGATTTTTTAATGAGAGGCTATCGAAAACGTCTTTTTTCATCACCAAAGCACCGGTTGAATTCACCATGGGGTAATCCAGCATATACCGAATTTTGGAATGCCACTGAAACGCAATAGCCCCTAAAGGGGGCGAATAAAAAGAATCGATCATACCGGTTTCCAAACCGGTATTTACGTCCATTAGATGCAAGGGATATGTTTTGATGCCCACGGTATTAAAAAAAGTTCCGGCAACCGGAT
>JAUXEW010000039.1 GCA_030620375.1 Desulfobacteraceae bacterium
ATCTCATCGTTATGCGAAAAAAATAATCCTCGGAATATCAAACATATGCCTCCGGTTATTTTTTTCGCATGCCTTGATCTTGAACAAAAATCTTCATTTCTGGATGGACACTAGTTAAGCGGGGTGGGTAAAAGGCTGTTATAAGTGAATTCCCTTCCCGTCAGGGAAGGGAATGGTTATCTCCGAGAGCGATTACGCGTTATTTTTATTTATTTCCTCTATAATCTTTTCTGATATTTGGGCCGGGACTTCGTCATAATGTGAAAATTCCATGGTAAATATCCCACGGCCCCCGGTTATGGAATTTAAGTCCAGTGAATAGGTTAAAAATTCAGCCATGGGTACGAAAGCATTGATCACCTGATTTTTCCCCGCACTGTCCATCCCGAGAACCTTGCCGCGCCTGCTGTTTAGATCTCCCATAATATCGCCCATAAACTCATCAGGCGCCGTAATAGTGACCTTCATGACCGGTTCCAGTAAAACAGGGTTCGCTTGTTCCACAGCTTTTTTAAACGCCAGGGACCCGGCGATCTTAAACGCCATTTCCGATGAATCGACCGAATGGTATGTCCCGTCGTCTAAAGTGACCTTAAAATCGATACAGGGAAAACCGGATAGAATGCCTTTCTGGCAAGCCTCTAAAATACCTTTTTTAACGGCCGGTATGTAGGTTTTCGGAATGGATCCCCCCACAACCGCATTTACGAATTCAAAACCTTCCCCTCTGGGCATGGGCTCCATCTGAATCCAGCAGTCTCCATATTGTCCGTGACCGCCCGACTGCTTTTTATGCTTCCCCTGAACCCGGACCTTTTTCTTAATGGTCTCTTTATACGGTATTTTCGGTGTGGTCAGTAAGACCTCAACATTAAATTTCCGTCTCAGTTTTTCAATGGTTGTTTCAATGTGAACCTGGCCCATTCCGGATAACAGGATCTGTTTGGTTTCGGCATTTCTATCTACTTTTAAGGCCAAATCTTCTTCCAGGAGCTTGGACAAAGAAGAAAATATTTTATCTTCATCTCCCTGGGATTTCGGTTCCACGGCAAAAGAAATCAACGGCGGTAATGGTTCGGCACATGTGAAGATGATTTTGTTGTCTTCATTGCATAAGGTGTCACCGGTAGTCGTGTCTTTGAGCTTGGCCACGGCGACGATGGATCCCGGACCGGCTTCATTAACCGGTTTTTGTTCTTTACCGGCGATGGTCAACAGTTGATTGAACCGTTCACGGGAGGTTCTCGTGCTATTGTAGAAATTCCCGTCAGAACCAAGCTTTCCGGAAACGATTCGAAATAAGGAGAGTCGACCGGTAAATGGATCAGCAATGGTTTTGAACACAAAAGCGGAAAAGGGGGCATCAGGGTCCGGTAACCGCCCGATTTCAGACTTATCGTTAGGATCGATACCGATTCTTTCTCTGCGATCCGTTGCCAACGGCATGCAATTAATGATGGTGTTCATCAGCAGATCGATGCCGATGTTCTTTGCAACAGAACCACAAAGCACGGGTACGATGTCTCGAGATAATATTCCTTTTTTAAGCGCAGCGTTTAATTCGTCATCGGAAAGGGATTCCCCTTCGAGGTACCGTTCCATCAATCCATCATCCGCCTCCACAATATTATCAATTAAGGATTCCCTTTCAGTTTCAACCCACTCCTTCATATCGGCCGGAATATCAATTAACGTGGCATTTCCGTCATTGTCGTAGGTATATGCTTTCATGCCGATCAGGTCTACCACCCCTTTAAAGTTCGCTTCCGAGCCTATGGGCAACTGAACCACAATCGGTATGGGTTCGAGACGCTTTGCCGCATCTTCAACAGTTCTTGAAAAATTCGCTCGCTCTCTGTCCATTTTATTGATAAATATCATGCATGGCATACCAAAATCATTCGCAAATCCCCATGCCTGTTCCGTCTGAACTTTTATACCGTCTATGGTATCGATCACAACAACAGCTCCGTCGGCAGCCTGCATACACATTTTCGTATCGGTAAAGAAGTTTTGATCGCCCGGTGTATCAATAATATTAATCGTCTGTTTATTCCAGATAAACTGATGAAAGCTGCTACTGATGCTTGAATGACGTTTTAGTTCTTCCGGTTCGAAATCCATTACGGTATTTCCATCTTCTACACGCCCCAATCGATTGGTGGCGCCGGCTTTAAACAGCATGATCTCGGCGAGTGAAGTTTTCCCGGAACCGCCATGACCAATAATAGCAATGTTGCTCAGTTTGTTTGCAGTTTCACTCATTTATGCTCCTCTTCACAATCATTTTTTTGTTTGATGGCTGTTAGGCAGGCCTTTCATTAAAATCGTTATCATTATATATAATAATGCAAAAAATCAAGCCTAAAATCCCGACATCTTTAATCTGTTAGGAACGGGAATTTGCAGTCCCATAGCGCAAAGAAATTATAAATTCTTTGTTTCCCTTCGCACCTAATATGGGTGAAGGTAAAACCGTTTCGCAATACAACCCCTCACATGTAAAAAAATCGGTTAGATCATCAATTACTTTTTTTTGTAAATTCGGGTCGCGAACGATACCGCCTTTTCCAACTTTTCCCTTACCCACTTCAAATTGAGGCTTAATCAATGCGAGGATTCTTGAACGCGCTTTTAAAAATTTTAATATTGAAGGAACAACAATTTTAAGGGAAATAAAGGAAACATCAATTGTAACCAGGTCGATCGGTAAGGGGAGGGCATCATCGGATAAATATCGAATATTGGTCCGCTCAATAACGGTTACATGGGGATCATTTCTCAGTTTCCAGGCCAACTGGCCGTATCCTACATCCACTGCAAAAACATGGGTCGCACCAAACTGCAGCAGGCAATCGGTAAATCCGCCGGTAGATGCCCCAACGTCAAGACATGTCAACCCCTGAACATCAATATCCAGTCGATGCAAAGCATGTTCCAGTTTTATTCCCCCCCGGCTGACATAAATGAGGTCCTGCCCTTTGATTGATATTTCGTCATGGACCGAAACCACTGCCCCTGGCTTATCAACCGGTTGGTTGTTAACCAAAACTTTACCGGAAAGAATCAGTGCTTGACACCGTTGACGGCTTGACGATATTTTTTTTTCAAACAACCGTTCATCGAGTCTTTTTTTCTTTACAGTGCTCAAAATTGAACCCAATAGGGAATCTTCAATATCTCTATGTCGATAACGCGCATAGTTGTTTGGCTGCCTTGACAATGCCGGCGGCATCGATGCCGTATTTGGAAATGAGCAATTTTTGATTGCCGTGTTCGACAAACGTGTCCGGTATTCCAATCCGCTTGATACTATAACCGGTGATCCCCTGGTCGCTTAGGCATTCCAGGACGGCACTGCCGAATCCGCCTTGTCTGACGTGTGTTTCCACCGTAATGACCCTGGGTATTTTACGGACTAGCGGGCCGATTAATTCGATATCAAGCGGTTTTAAAAATCTACAATTCACCACTGCGGTTGAAATCCCATCTCCCCGTAAAATTGAACCGGCGGACAGGGCTTCGTAAACGGACGGCCCGATAGCCAAAATCAGAATATCATCTCCTTCGACCAACAATTCTCCCTTTCCGATAGGCAAAGGCGGCACATCCTTTTCCACTACAACACCGATGCCCGTTCCACGGGGGTATCGAAACGCAATGGGACCATCCTCGTAATTTAAAGCCGTTACGAGCATTTGAAACAGTTCGTTTTCATCCTTTGGCGACATTACCACCATGTTTGGAAGGCTTCTTAAGTAGGAAAAATCAAACAGTCCGTTATGAGTGGGGCCGTCCTCACCGACGATACCGCCCCTGTCTATGGCGAATTTTACGGGAAGCGATTCAATGCATACGTCATGAACGATCTGGTCATACGCCCGTTGTAGAAATGTAGAATATATGGAAACAACCGGTTTAAAACCCTCGGTGGCCAACCCGGCGGCAAAGGTGACACCATGCTGTTCGGCAATGCCAACGTCAAAAAATCTATCCGGAAACCGCCGGGAAAATTCTGCCAAACCGGTGCCTTCAGGCATGGCAGCGGTCACCGCAACCACCTTATCGTCGATGGCTGCCAGTTCAACCAATTTTTCACCGAAAACTTCCGTATACGTCGGTATCCCGTTTCTATGCTTGTTACTGTTGCCTGTCTTAATCTCAAAGGATCCGACACCGTGAAAATACATCGGTTTTTTTTCCGCCGGCGGGTAGCCTTTTCCCTTCTTTGTTCTTACATGAAGAAGAACGGGTTCGCTGAGTGTTTTTACGTTGTTTAAAATATCGATAAGATGATTTAATTTGTGCCCGTTAATCGGACCAAAATATTCAAAACCAAAGGCTTCAAACAGCATACCGGGCGTTACAAAAGTTTTAAACGATTCTTCCGACCGTTTGGCAAGCTGGTAAATATCGTTTCCGATTCCGGGGAGCGATTTTAATAAATCCCCCATACTCCTTCTGAAATCCTGGAGGTATTTTGCCGATAATGTTCGACTCAGGAATGAGGACAAGGCGCCTACATTCGGAGATATCGCCATTTCATTATCGTTTAATATAACAATCAGGTCCTTGTGAATGTCTCCGGTTTGATTTAACCCTTCATAGGCCTGGCCTGCCGTCATTGAGCCGTCTCCGATAACAACGACGATTTTCTCATCAGACTGCTTCAATCGCTTTGCACTTGCTATGCCGAGTCCGGCGGATATTGATGTAGCGCTGTGGCCGGTGGTAAACGCATCGTGGGGACTTTCACTCATTTTGGTGAATCCGGATATACCGCCATGTTGCCGTAGCGTATGAAATTTCTCCCGCCGACCGGTTATGATCTTATGGGTGTATGCCTGGTGTCCGACATCCCAGATAATTTTATCTTTTGGTGAATCAAAAACATAATGCAGGGCAATGGCCAGCTCCACTGTTCCGAGGCTGGGTGCGAGATGGCCGCCGTTTTTGGATACCACATCAACGATCAAGCCTCTGATCTCTTTGGCAAGATCCGATAGTTCGGTGATGGAAAGGCGTTTTAAGTCCGACGGGTAAAAAATTTGCTCAATAAGGCTCAAACCTGGCTGATACTCCCTATTTTTTTCTGCTTATAATATATGCTGCGATTTCACGCAGGTAAATTGTATTCTTATCAAAATGACCGAGCGCTTGCAAGGCATTATTAAGAAGTTCGGCTGCAAAACGTTTAGATGCCTCAATTCCCATGAGGGCAGGGTAGGTGCTCTTGTTTCTGGCCGCATCGGTGCCGGTGTCCTTCCCGAGAATTAACGGATCACCTTCTACATTCAAAATATCGTCCACCACCTGGAAAGCCAGACCGATATTTTTCCCATACTGCATAAGGGCATCGATTTGATTGTCATTTCCGCCGCCGAGGATACCACCGGAAACAACGGATGCTTCTATTAATGCGCCGGTTTTTAACGCATGCATCGTTTTTAGTTTGTCTAAGGACACCGATTCCCCTTCGTTAAGGATATCGAGCATTTGGCCTTCAATCATTCCTTTATGACCTGCAGCGGTAGTCATGATGTGGATGACGCGAAGCCATTTTGCAGCCGGTTCTGATTTTGAGGCTTCTGCGGAAGAAAGGAGATCAAATGCCAGTGTTAAGAGCGCGTCACCGGCCAGAATTGCGGTTGCCTCATCAAATTGAACATGGCAGGTCGGTTTCCCTCTTCTTAGACGGTCGTTATCCATTGCCGGGAGATCGTCGTGAATCAGGGAATAGGTGTGAATAATTTCAATCGCACATGCCGCATTAATGATATTATCCGTATATTGTCCTCCCACAGCATCGACGGCAGAGAGACACAGAATAGGGCGGATCCGCTTACCCCCGGCCATTAATGAATACGTCATTGCTTGAATCAGCCGATCGTGATGGGTAAAACGATTTAGGATCTTTTTTAACGCCGTATTGATTATCTGACGTTTATCTTCGAGGTAAGCTTTTAAATCCATCATGGTTTCTCGTTAGAAGTCGGGAAAACCGGCAGTTTTCATTCGGGAACTAAAGATCTTCGCCGGTTTCAATTTCATCCTCTAAAAACTGTTTTTCTATGATATCACCAGCTTGATTTTTAAGCAGGATGGTTATTTTTTTCTCCGTTTCATCCAGAATTTCAGCGCAATATTTTGACAACCCGATACCCTCTTCAAATTTTTTAACTGCTTTTTCAAGAGGTAGATCACCGGATTCAAGATCATGAATGATCTGTTCCAATTGCTTCATCGATTGTTCAAATGTCTTCGTTGCCATCGGTTGACTTCCTTTCTACACGGCATATCAATGCACCTTTTGCCACCATTACTTCGAGGTTCTGATGGATGAAAACGTCATCCGGATCTCGTACGACAATCGCTTCGGGAATGGTTCGGGTTATGCTATATCCTCGATCCAGAATGGCGGCAGGATTTAACGCATTAAGTCTGGCTGACCATTCACGAATTTTCGACCAATTTAAATTAATGTTTATATTCAATAATGTAAATGAATTATAATCTATTTGGTTAAGTTTTTCTTTAAGTTTATGAATCATCGATAACGGACTACCGGCTAGTAACGTTTGGGTTCTCCAATTCAACATGTCATGATGTTGCCGGATGCCACGTAGTGCAGTTCCAATCAGCCTGTCGATAAAGTCATCCAGCTTAAGTCGTAAATCCTGTATTTTTTTTTGGGGATCGATTAGTCTTTTGGATGTTTCGCTTAAAAGAAATCGTCTATAGTCTAAGTATTTGATAAATATTGTTTTTAAAGTAGATAACAGTTCGATTTGTTTAACGACGAGATCATTTTTTAATGGAACCACCAATTCGGCTGCAACTGAAGGTGTCGGTGCGCGTAAATCTGCAGCAAAATCCGCAATCGTATAATCGATTTCATGACCGACGGCGGAAATTACCGGAATTTCAGAGTCAAATATCGACCGGGCAACGGCTTCTGAATTAAACGCCTGAAGGTCTTCCAAAGAGCCGCCACCTCTGGCAAGAATGATGACGCTGGTATCTAAACGGTCATTTAACAATTTGAATGCATTGACAATTTCATTTACGGCACCATCGCCCTGAACCTTAACCGGAACGATTTCAAGGTGGGTGTTGGGATACCGCCGGTAAACGACGTTCATAATATCATGGACCACCGCACCGGTGGGAGATGTAATCAGGCTTATCTTTTTCGGTAATAGCGGCATTGCTTTTTTATGTTTGTCGTCAAAAAGACCCTCATCCAGCAGTCGCTTTTTTAACTGTTCAAGAGCGACCTGTAAGGCGCCTACACCTTTTGGCTCTATGTATTCGAAAATGATTTGATATGTCCCACGCGGTTCATAAACGCTTATCCGCCCCAAACCGATGACCTTCAGCCCATCTTCAAGATCAAAATTTAGATTACGCCTTTGCCCGCGGAATATAACCGAACTAATTTGAGCGTTTTCATCCTTCAAGGTAAAATAAGAATGACCCGAAGACGGAATACGAAAATTAGAAATTTCTCCGCTAATCCAGACAAAAGGGAATCGTTCCTCAAGAATGGACTTTATGGAGGCGGTGATTTCTGATACCGTATAGATATGCCGTTCAATTTTATTAGTTTGGGATGGACTTATATTCATAATGAATCTACCTAACGCAAGCGGCCGGATTAGTAAAACAGCATCGTATACGGACAGGCCGGATAAGCTGAGCAGCTCATTTGCTTACCAGTTCAATCGTTAAAAGTCTATATCTCAATCTGTAGTAGCCTATGCGGTCACTTTTATCCAATTATTCATAACGTCTGATAAGGTATATTATGTAAACTTTTAAATAGAGACTTAAATTTTGCACCCTAAGATAACACCAAATCTCTTTCAGTAGTCATTTTCTTTAAAAATACCCCTCACCTCCCCAACATTGCCGCTATTTAGTGCCTATCCAGAAATGAGGATTTTTGTTCAAGATCAAGGCATGCGAAAAAAATAACCGGAGGCATATATTTGATATTCCGAGGATTATTTTTTTCGCATAACGATGAGATTGGGCAAAAAGACTATTTATGGATGGGCACTATTTAGTATCCATGCGGTTCAAAATATCTCTGATTGTCGGTACAACGTAAATGTCTTCGTGCGTCATTTGACTCAGACACGATGCTAAGATTTTATTTTTACCATAAATGCTTTCATGCTTATCCATAATAAAAACATGCTTCCCTTTGACTTTACACAATCCGCTGTTCACGTGAATTCCGGTTTTGCGCATGTTCTGTTCCATGACGGTAACGCCCAGTTTTTCGGCAAGCTCTTTTAGTTCCTGATAAATTTTTTCCGGTTTCATACAGACAGCCTCATATGGATAGACCAAAGCAGCTAAAGCCCATAATTCTTAGCGCTTTGCGCTTGAAAAACACAATTTCTGTGTTATATTAACCGATATTTTGATATCGATCAACAATAGAACCCACAATAGAACCCAGGAGGCGATAATGGAAGCACTTTCACTGAAACAAACCCAAACCCAAATTCTGGTTAATCAATTTATTAGAAGCGTGTACAATTGGATGGCGATCGGTCTTGGATTAACCGGATTGGTCGCCTTTTTAATTGCCGGCAGCCCCCCCATGTTAAATTTTATCTTTCGTAACCCGTTGATATTTTACGGGTTAATTATTTTCGAACTTGTCCTTGTCTTTACCATCAGCGCCAGAGTCCAGCGCATGCAGGCCACAACTGCAACCGCGCTTTTCATTCTTTATGCCGTGCTAAACGGTGCGACCCTTTCATTCATTTTTATCGTCTATACAAGCAGTTCCATAACTTCAACATTGTTTATCTGTGCGGCGACATTTATTGCCTGCAGCGTTTACGGTATGACCACCAAGCGTGATCTTACCTCCCTTGGGGGCTTCATGGCCATGGGGCTCATCGGAATTATCATTGCATCCGTGGTGAATATATTCATTCGCAGTACCGGAATGAGCATGATTATCAGTTATATCGGTGTATTGGTATTTGTCGGTCTGACCGCCTATGATACGCAAAAATTAAAAACCATGGCCTTATCCCAGCCGGATGGTTTGGATGCGGGTGTTCTCAGAAAAGGTGCCATTTTAGGGGCGCTTTCGCTATACTTGGATTTTATCAATCTGTTTTTGATGCTGTTAAGAATATTAGGGAACAGAAATTAGATAGTGTTCATCCAGAAATGAAGATTTTTGTTCAAGATCAAGGCATGCGAAAAAAATAATCGGAGGCATATGTTTGATATTCCGAGGATTATTTTTTTCGCATAACGATGAGATGGGGCAAAAAGACCATTTCTGGATAGGCACTAGCTAACCGAGGGTTTCCGAAACAACATCTGCAATCATCCGGGCGAAGGCCCTGGTTTGATCTTCAGTCGGCCCTTCAACCATGATCCTGCAAAGCGGGCGCGTTCCGGAATACCGAACCAGCACCCTGCCCTTTTCACCCAGCTTTTCTTCAACCGATTTAACTGCCTTTTGAATGCTCGGATCAGATTGCAGATCCGGTTGGTTTTTTACGTTTACATTGATGAGAACCTGGGGAAAAACCGTCACAATCCCGGCCAGTTCAGATAACGGTTTTGACTCATACTGCATGGCTTCAATCAGTTTTAATGCGGTGAGAATACCGTCTCCGGTGGTATGATGATTCAAAAAAATCGTGTGCCCGGAGTCTTCACCACCCAACACGGCACCGGATTCCATCATTTTTTCCATTATATGGCGATCGCCGACATCAACCATTACGTGGTGTATCCCTAAATTTTGTAGAGCGATCCTGAGGCCTAAATTGCTCATCACCGAACTGACTGCCAAATTGTTCTTTAATATTCCCTGGTGCTTCATGACCTTTGCACAGACAAATAGGATCTGATCCCCGGTAATGACGTTTCCGGTTTCGTCTACCGCGATCAACCGGTCTCCGTCACCGTCAAATGCCAGACCAATATCAGCGCCGGATGCAACAACCGCTTTTATAACCTTCCCCGGATGTTGAGACCCGCAATGGTAATTAATGTTTTTTCCGTTCGGTTTAACAAACAGCGGTTTCACAGATGCTCCCAGGTCAGTAAACAGCTCAGGAGCAATTTTATAGGTCGCCCCATTAGCACAATCCATAACGATTTTCATGCCGTTTAAGGAAAATTCATTTGAGATGGCCTGTTTTAAAAAGGTCTGATATTGATGACCCGCATCATCGATGGAAAAAACCCTTCCGGTCTCTGCAATCTTACTGCTGATTACATCGAATGCGTCACCATAGAGCAGCCTTTCAATTTCATCCTCAATGGGCCGGGACAATTTACGACCGTGTTGGTTAAAAAATTTAATTCCATTATCATCATAGGGGTTATGTGATGCCGAAATCATGATGCCGCCGATTGAACGGCTTGAGACCGTCAGATACGCGATTCCGGGGGTGGGGAATGTCCCGACAAGATACGCATCAACTCCCATGGAACAAATGCCGGATATCAGTCCGTGGGCCAACATATCGCCGGAAAGCCGGGTGTCTTTTCCCACAACCATCGAAGACGGTTCGTTTTCTTTTTTAAATAGATATGCCGAGGCTTTACCGATATTTACCGCCATTTCCGAAGTTATCGGATATTGGTTGGCAATGCCCCGAATTCCGTCCGTGCCGAACAATTTACCCATGTGTTATAAGCTCCATCGCTATTAGCGATTATCCGTATTTTTCGTCTATCCGGAGGGGCACTATTCAAATGACGGGATGATGCGCAATACAGCATCGGTTATTTCATCAACGATCCCTTGAAGCCATTGTGTGCCGTTTGCTGCATCTTCCGGATTAAGTTCCTTAATAACGGTTAAGTAATCTTTATCACGCCTCTTTATCCCCAGTTGGATCTTTTTTAAGCAATTGTCTTGACGCTCGGGGTCACCATCACGATCGCAAAACTGATTCAAAACCGCTTCTATTTCCGGCCATTTTTCAAACAATTCATATTTCCGGTCAACGAGCGGATTGGACTTCTTTTTCGAAACTTGCTGATACAACTCAGCGGAATCCGGCAGTTTAAAGCAAAAATGTCCCAGTCTTTTTATTCGCTCCCGAATGTTCATTTTGAGAATGTCTATTAATCCATGCAACAGCAAATCCGGGAAGCCCTCAGCTACAAACAATACTCTCACATTTACATACCAACGTAACAGTGCGATAAGATTTGCGATATATATGATATTGTTTATCGTGATTCGTTTGACACTGCGGTATAAACCGTGAATATGCGGTATATTGCCGCCCGTCTTTTGCCCTTCGAAAATAAAGCGTCCTGTTCTTATTTCATCCTTTCGACATATGGAACCGGCTGCTATTGTTGTTCCGAAGGCAAGTCGACAAGGGCCGACAAGTCCCCCTTGACCGCCAAGGAATATCGGTGGTTGGTTGAGCATTACCCCTTGGGGCACATCACCGATTAGCGAGGGAGTGGCTTTGTCCTGGTTCGGTGTATAATTGAAATGAATATAGGAACTGCCGACTTCGCTATGGTTTTCCCGACTGGTCCCCCCTGACATCAAACAGTCACAAAAATTTATCAGGCTTCCCAATGTGACATAAGGGAAAAGAATGGTTTGCTTCAATCCCACAGTGTGGGCCGCGATTGCTTCTTCTTCTAAAATAGTGCCCTCTCTGATATGGGATCCCGAACCCGTTTGCACGCCTTGCAAAAAAACGGATTTTTTAAAAAACCCGCCTTTTAACTTCACCTTGGGGCCGATAAAACAGTTCTCGACTGTAACCGGCCCTTCATAACCCAATTCTGCCCCTTGAAGAATCAGGGTCGAATTTCCGAATATCTTGCAGCCTGAATAAAAGATAACGCCGTCCCCTGATATTCTGTCCGGATCAATATCATCACCCATCTGGACACTACCGGGGTTCGGCATTTTAACGCCTTTAGTCAACAACAATTCCTTTACTGAAATAGCTTGAGGTTTCATGATGAACCCTTTAATTTAATGCAAATTTTTTAAGATATTAACAAATATCCATCTTTCGATCAAATGAATTGTGAAAAGCGGAATCGCTTGACCCGATTTTAAGGAACTGATATAGCCGGGTTGCTTTAAAATAGTTTTACTAAATTGGAGAAGAACCTTTTATGGAGCCGCCCATGTCTGAAAATAAAGACACGATTGTCGTAAATGCCACCGTTGAATTGACAACGCAATCACTCGAGACTATTGTTGACATCGCAAAACAGATTACCGGTCGAAATGAAAAAGGGTATTATCAAGTCGACACGGCCGGTATGGTCAGTCGGATGATTTCACGCTTTTTACTGGAAAACGACTTTGAAAGTTTTGTAAAAAATAGCGATAATTACACCTGAAACGGTTTTCCGTATGTCTTGATACAACCCTCCGGCAAATTTATCTGTTAACCGTATACCCAAACCAGCAAGAAAAGCGATTTTGAAACCGCTTATAATCATTGCCGGATTGAATGAAAGGAGAAATGCTGACTGATGAAAAAGGAAAGTTCGATTATCATGACTTTAAGGGCTAAACTTTTTATCGGAATTTTATGCCTGGGAATGATCATCGTGTCGTTTAGCGGATGCGGGAGCAGTGAATCCACACTACTTTATACAGGTGTATTCTTAGATACCGTAGTTGAAGGATTGGAATTTCAAAGCGGCAGGCGATCCGGCATCACCGACAACAGTGGAAAATTTTATTTTAAGGAAAACGAAACCGTTACCTTTTCTTTGGGGGGATTAATTATCGGAGACCCGTCATCCGCAAAAGCACTGATGACCCCTATCGATTTAGTGGACGAGCCGGATTCGTTTGTCACTCACCCTACGGTTACAAACATATGCCGACTGCTCCAATCTTTAGATGTCGATGGCGATTTAACAAACGGGATTCTGATTTCCAAAGACATCCGAAATGAAATCGAATCACTGGTTGGCCAGGGGCTGCAGATTGACTTTTCTTTGAGTGTGGAAGATTTTGGCAATCAAGCCGGTATTCAGATCTTGTTTGATAGCTTAAACGCGCTCGGTGTATTCACCGACGGCGGCGTTCGAACATTAACTTCCGGAAATCAGGCAAATGCCCATTTTTTCAATTCCCTTTCAGCAAATAAAATGACACCGGTGGTCATGATCAATCTGGGTGACGGTTTAACCAACGGAACTCAAAGCGGATTCGGAAATGTACACCAGTACACGCAGGTTGTCGGGTATGCCGCTTATATCAGTTACAAAGCTGCTGCGGCCTGTGAGCTGGTCTGGGTAAATCCGTTGCTTGAACTTCTTGATGAAGAACGAACGTTCACCCGGATACTTTTGGACGACGAAACTGAGACACCTTATAACCTTGGTGTTGACGGGGCAACCATTCAATCCCTTTTGGAAGAAAAGACGGGTGATGGAAACGAACTGCTGGACGAATTGATGAAACCGGTCCCCGAGAACGGCCAGATGGAAGTGACTCAATTGGAAGCCGCACTTTATGTTGCCGGACTCCATCCGGATAAATTAAAACTCTTTACCTTATGGATAGGCGCAGAAGACAGCCTGGGTGCGGCTACGGCAGACCGTAGCACCAACCTCGTCTTTAACGACATTAATGCCTTTTTAGATGATCAAAGCGGGGGGCACGATCTGATCTCTGTCGAAGAGAATCTTACCACTATTGTCGACCAATTGCTGGCGGTGCCCTACAGTTATATTTTTATGGCAACGATCCCCCATGTGGAAACCATCGGGGCATTCTTCAACAAGGAAGATATCGAAATACTGGCAACATTTGATGATGTACAGGTTACGGACGATTTAGGAGACAACGAGCTTATCGGATATAATCCGTTTGTTGACAAGGATGGCGTGATGGGAACCAGTATCGCCGGCGCACTGGATTCGGATAACGAAACATTAAATGCCGCTATCGAACAAACCATCAGCACGGATGCATACGTATTAAATGAAGCTGAGATCAATCTTCTCAATGACCGGATTGATGATATAAACGAAATCATCGTAACATTGGCGGATGAAAATGATACCGTTTTCCTTGTGGATCTGGCGGATCTCTATGATGATTTGATCGGAGACGGGATAGCGCTTGAAACAAAGACCCTGACCAAAACCTTTGGAAAAGGTTTCTATAGCCTGGACGGGTATTATCCGTCCCATACCGGGTATGTTATAATCGCCTCTGAATTTATGGAAATCATCAATGATCAAGGCATTGGCATTGAAATGCCGCCGTATAACATTGATGAAGCTGTGCTTATAATCGATCCTTACAATGCAGATAGTGATGAAGACGATTTTATTTTATCTCCCGGTATGATTCCCACGCTGCTAACCGTGCCGATATACGACCCCTTTGTAGGCGGATGGATCGATTGTGATGGAAATGATAATACGGTTTTTCCGGAATTTGTCAGCGGAGAACCCTGCTTTTGATCTTATTGATACGGGGATAAGCCTGAATGTCTGATGGTCTCGTAAAAAGTCGTCGCCCCGGCGAAAGCCGGGGTCCAGGTCAGTCATAAGTTTCTGAAAACACTGAATAGCGTAAAAAGCTTCACTACGTGCCCGGCTTGGCTGTCATCCCGGACACCGATCCGGGACGGAATGACAAAAAAGGACGTTTTTTGACTTTTTACGAAACCATCAATTTTATCCAGTTTCCATATAATATGATTATTTTCATGTTATCCAGATAGAAAAATCATAAATTAGGATATTTCTTGTCAATCTCTTTTTTTTACAGTAATTATTCAGAAACTATATACTAACTTGTTATGCGAGAGATGAATTGAGGACCTTGGCATCGATAAATAGAAATGATAGGATTCGATAATGAGCAAACTGGAAAAGTTGTACGAGCACATTTTGATGCGAAGATCAGACGCGAATGTCCCGTTCGAAGCGTTATGTACCTTGCTCAAGCGTTTTGGGTTTGAGGAGCGTATCAAAGGCGATCACCACATTTTCACTAAGGATGGCGTTGAAGAGATTCTCAATCTTCAACCCAAAGGCGGTAAGGGGAAGCCGTATCAGGTTAAACAAGTTAGGGATATGATTTTAAAATATCATATTCGTATTGGAGAATGACGATGGATAAAAAATACGAAATTATCATTTTTTGGAGTTCTGAGGACGATGCCTACGTAGCCGAGGTTCCTGAACTCCCCGGCTGTATGGCCGACGGCAAGACCTATCAGGAAGCTCTCAGCAATGCGGAACAAATTATCGAGGAGTGGATTGAAACTGCAAATAATCTCGGCAGACCCGTCCCTCAACCGAAGGGCCGTCTTGCGTATGCCTGATCAGCGGTGCTGAACACACAACCACGCCTTTCACCCGATGAACGGGTGAAGGCGAATGTTATTCGGGATGATCGAATGGAGACGCAACCGAATATATTCGAGTGTCTAAGCCTTACCGATGACACATGTTTCCTGTGTGGTTCGAGCGAGAGCATCACACTCGAACACGTGTTTCCGAAGTGGCTGCAGCATCGCTACGGACTATGGGATCAAGAACTTACGCTTCTGAATCGCACGCAGATCAAGTATCGCCAGCTGACAATACCTTGTTGCCAAGATTGCAACGGCGTCCATCTACGCAAAATGGAGAATCAGATCAGCCAAGCTGCGGGCAGCGGATTCCATGCGTGCACATCTCTTTCTGATTTGGTGATCTACCAATGGGCTGGCAAAATATTCTTTGGCATCCTAAGGAAGGAACTCACACTGCTGGCGGATCGCAAAGACAAAACCGCTGGCACTATTGTCCCTGATAAACTGGTTGAGTCGTTTTCGGCACTTCATTTGTTTCTGCAGTCCATCCGCCAACCGTTTATGTTTCAACAACCTCGACC
>JAUXEW010000065.1 GCA_030620375.1 Desulfobacteraceae bacterium
GTAAAATCTCTCTACGTTATAATCTCTGAACAGGCCGTAACCGCCATGAATCTGAATAGCATGGTTTGCCACCCGGCCCATGACTTCGGAACAAAACAGTTTTGCCATGGCGGCAATTTTGCCAAAATGTCTTTTTTGGTCCCTCAGCCAGCAGGCTTTGTACAACAGATTCCTGGCACATTCGATTTCAAGGGCGCAATCGGAAAGTTTGAATGCCACTGCCTGAAATTTGCAGATGGGTTGCCCGAACTGAACACGTTCTTTGGCATAATTTAAAGCCGCTTCGTAGGCCCCCTGGGCACCTCCGAGTCCCATGGCGCCGATAGACAACCTGCCGCCGTCGAGGGTTTCCAGCATCTGGTGAAACCCGTCTCCCACCTTTCCCAGGATGTTCTCTTTGGGGATTCTCACATCATCAAAATAGAGTTCTGCCGTATTGGATGCCCGCCACATCATTTTACCATGCATGGAAATGCTTTTAAAGCCAGGGGTTCCATGTTCCACCAGAAAACAGGTAAACTCGGGCTTTCCGTTTGGCCGGGTCCCGGTAATAGCCTGGACCGTCACCCCCATAGAGAGTTCACACGCGGCATTGGTGATGAATATTTTAGAGCCGTTCAACACCCATTCATTACCGTCAAGAACGGCCGTGGTGGTGCTGCCGCCCGCATCCGAACCCGCCGATGGCTCCGTCAGACCAAACCCCCAAAGCCCTTCACCGCTGCACAATATCGGCAGATATTTCCGCTTCTGCTCCTCGGTGCCGTAATAATAGATGGGCCCGATACCAAGGGAATTGCCGGCGGCAATGGTCGCTGCCTGGGAACCGTCTACCCGAGCAATTTCCTCAACGGCAATGATGTAGGAGAGATAATCCATTTCCTGTCCTTCATAAGTTTCGGGTACAAACATACCGAAGAGACCGATTTCTCCCATTTTTTTTGTAAGTTCGGCTGAAAAGGCCTCTTGTTCGTCCAGTTCGCCTGCCAAAGGGGAAATGACGGTTTCAGCAAATTTCCGGACCTCTTTGCGGATCATCTCTTGTTCTCTGGTTAGATCGAAATCCAAGAACACCTCCTTTTAAAAAATCCAAAGTTGGCGGGAATTAATTGCTTGACAGAAAAAATTATATTTTATATATACTTAATATTTACCTGTGTCAAATATTTTTTATTTACTCATTTTTACATTTTCCCGAACTGGAGATTTTTGCAATGAATATTGGCCCCATGATTCGCCGACACCGAAAAGAACAAAAGCTCACGCTGAAAACGGTTGCTGCAAAGGCAGGCATTTCTGAGGGGTTTCTCAGCCAGGTTGAGAACAATGTCAATTCACCTTCGGTGGACACCCTGGTCAAGATCTGCAACGCCATCGATGTCAATACCGGCGATCTTTTAAATCTGGCGGAAAACCAGCAGAAACTCAATGTGATCCGCAGAATGGATCTGGATGATGTTGAAATTCCCCCAGCGGGTTTTGTAACGCGGCGTTTTGTTCCCCCCGAGAACAGAACGGTAGTCGACAGTGCCGTTCTGATCATTGCACCGGGAAAATCCATTCCCATACGAAAAAACATCAAAAGCGGTCAGGAAATGTTGTGCATCCTCAAAGGAACGCTTGAGCTGACACACGGTGAGGAAACCGTCATCATGGAAGCGGGTGATACGGCCCACTACTGGGTGGAGCCCCGGAAACAAATCATTATGAACAAGACAAAAGAAACCGCCATGGTTTTTTGGGTCGGTACCATTTGATAACAATTAATAAATCAAATAAATGCTCAGGAAAATAAATGACAGATATCACAAAGATACTCATTGCCAACCGGGGAGAAATTGCCTGCCGGATCCTGCGAACTATAGATCGCATGGGCATTCCAGGGGTATTGGTCTATCATGGAATTGATGCTGATTCTCCCGCGGTCGGAATGGCTTCGGAAGCCATAAAAATAGACGGACAAAGCCCGGTGGCGGCATACCTGGACATGGCGCAGATTATTGCCGCCTGCAAAAAAACGCATGCAGATGCCGTTCATCCCGGTTTCGGTTTTTTAGCGGAAAACCCGGAGTTTGCCAGACGTCTGGCACGGGAAGGCATTTCTTTTATTGGTCCCCTGCCGGAAACCATGGAATTGATGGGGAACAAGATCATGGCACGGTCTTTTTGCATTGAGAACGATTTCCCCCTGGCGCCTTCCGTAACGGAATCGGGGCCGGGAGAGGATTTTATTCATCTCGCCAAGAACATCGGCGTCCCCCTGCTCATCAAGTCGGCGGCCGGGGGCGGGGGCAAGGGCATGCACATTGTAAGGGACCTTGACCATCTTGAGAAAGCCATACATCTTGCCAAGGGTGAAGCGTTGCGTTCCTTTGGAGACGATACCATATACGCCGAGCGTTATGTGGAACAGCCCCGCCATATCGAGGTGCAGGTTCTGGCGGATCATCATGGCAACGTCGTGCATCTGGGTGAACGGGAATGCTCCATCCAGCGGCGTTTCCAGAAAATCATCGAGGAAAGTCCTGCGCCCGGGCTTGCACCTGATTTACGAAACCGCATCTGCAAAACGGCACTTTCCATTTCGATGAAGGCGGGCTATCGCAATGCCGGTACGGTTGAATTCATCCTGGCGCCTGACAATAATTTCTATTTTCTGGAGATGAATACCCGCATCCAGGTGGAACACCCGGTTACCGAAATGGTAACGGGATTTGATATTGTGGAATTGCAGGTCCGAATTGCCCGCGGTGAGACCTTACCCATACGCCAGGATCAAATAAAATCAAAGGGACATGCCATCGAGATGCGTCTCTACGCAGAGGACCCGGAAAACGACTTCCTCCCGGCTACCGGCCGGTTGTTAACTTACCAATTGCCGGAAGGAGAAGGTATCCGTGTGGATAACGGATTTACTGAAGGGATGAAGGTTACTTCCGCCTTTGATCCCATGCTGGCAAAATTGATCATCCACGGCATGGACCGAAATGATGCAATAAACCGGGCGATTGGCGCCCTTAAAAAGTCACTGGTGCTGGGCGTCACCACAAATATCGATTTTTTGAAACGAATTCTGTCCCACCCGGTTTTTTCCAAAGGTCGGATTGACACCGGTTTTATTCCGCGCCATGCTGAAGATTTGCATCCGCCGCCGTTGACTGACGAACAACGAGATTTGCTTCTGGCTGCCGCAGCCCTTAGTCATCGCGATTTTATCGCCCCGGACTTTAACGTGCCCGAACCCTATGCCACCATTGGTAACTGGAGGAATTGATATGCGACGTCGGATAGATCTAGAGAACCAACAATATGAGGTCACGGTTTTCGGCCGCCCAGGTGAACGGTTTTTTCAGGTTGCTGATGGAGCACCCAGACCCGTGTCGCTGACCCGTGAAGAAAATGACGCTCACATCATACAACTCGGTGAAAATAGAACTCAAATACGGTTGGCGGCAAAAGGGGAGACGGTCCATGTCCATGCATTCGGCCGCACCTTGTCCCTGCGCATCGTGGACCCGGTAGAACAGGCCGCTCAGGCGTCCGGAGGAAGAGGAAACAATGCCCGGGCCCCCATGCCGGGAACGGTAGTGGAAGTCAATGTGGCTCCCGGTGATCATGTTGACAAGGGCCAGGCCATGATGACCATCGAAAGTATGAAAATTCTGACAGTGATTCCGGCTCCCCGTAACGGCGAAGTGTTCCGGGTTCATTTCGCACCAGGGGACACCTTTGACAAGAATGCCGTTCTGGTCACACTGGCCGAAGAGGAGGAATCCTGAGATGCGTCGGATACAGTCCAATATAGACACCCAATCACCTACCTTTCTCTCTTACGAAGTCTGCAACCGAAAAATTGCAGCAAACTTGCGCGAGCGCAATCGAAAGGCCCGTTTCGATCGTCCGGAAAGAGACATTACCAGGCTGCGCCGACAAAAAAAACTACTGGTTCGGGAGCGGATTGATCTTCTGCTGGACCAGGGTACGCCGTTTCTGGAACTTTCCACTTTGGCCGCCAATATGGCATATGACGGCACTGTCCCCGGCGCCGGTCTTGTCTCCGGTTTGGGAATTGTCAATGGCCGGGAGATTTTGGTGATGGCCAATGACAGCTCCATTAAAGGGGGCGCATGGTATCCCCTGACCACCAAGAAAATGGTTCGCACAACGGACATTGCCATTGAAAATCGTCTGCCCATGGTTCACCTGGTGGATGCTGCCGGGGCCTTTCTGCCCATGCAGTCGGAGCTTTTTCCTGACCGCCACCATTCCGCGGGGCGTCTTTTCCGAAATCAATGCGTATTAAGTGCCATGGGAGTCAAGCAAGTCGCCCTTGTGCTGGGACACAGCACTGCCGGCGGAGCATATGTGCCCACCCTTTGCGACTATTCCGTGATGGTGCGAAAAACCGGGGGCGTCTTTTTAGGGGGACCTCCCCTTGTCAAGGCCGCCACCGGTGAAGATGTGTCCGCCGATGAACTGGGCGGGGCCGATGTGCACAGCTCTATCAGCGGGACCGCCGACTATGCCGTGGACTCGGAGCAGGAAGGCATTGCCCTGGTGAGAGAAATCGTCGGTACATTTGAAAAACCAACAAAAGCTGCGGTGGACCGGCGCGAACCCGAAGAACCCTATTACGACCCTGAAGAACTTTACGGCATCATTCCGGACGATGTTAGAAAGCAGTTTGATATACGCGAGGTGATTGCCCGTATTGTTGACGGCAGCCGCTTTCATGAATTCAAGCCTGACTACGGTCCTACAGTCGTTTGCGGTTTTGCATATCTTTATGGCTGGAAAGTCGGCATTATCGGCAACAACGGAGTCCTTTTTTCAGACAGCGCCCAGAAATGCACCCAGTTCATGCAGATCTGCAACCGGGACCGGGTGCCCATGATTTTTTTACAGAACATAACGGGATTTATGGTGGGCAAGGATTATGAACACGGCGGCATTACAAAGGACGGCGCCAAAATGCTCATGGTCCAGGCTAACCTGGATGTACCCAAACTGACGATCATGACCAACGGTTCTTTCGGCGCCGGCAACTACGCCATGTGCGGCCGTGCCTATGATGCCCGATTCCTCTTCTCTTGGCCCAATTCCCAGATATCCGTCATGGGCATGGAACAGGCGGCAAAGACATTGACCCAAATCAGATTAAAGTCGCTGGAACGCCAGGGAAAAACCCTGGCGAAAGAAGATGAACGAAAAATCTACGAAAGCATTACTCAGGACTATCTTGAAAAAAGCGGTGCGTACTACGCCACTTCGGAGCTGTGGGACGACGGCATCATCGACCCCGCCGATACTCGGAAAGCCCTTGGTATTTCCCTGTCTGTTGCCCTTAATCGAGAATTTAATGAAACACCCCATGGTGTATTGCGAATTTAATGCGGGAGTATATCAGATAATGGATTTTGAGCTCAATAAAGAACAGAAAATGATTCAGAAAGCCGTCAAGGAGTTCATGCGTAAAAATATCGCCCCTCTGGCGGAAGAAATCGACAAAAACGACCGTTTTCCCGATGGTATATGGAAAACATTGGGAGAGCTGGGGTTATTAGGTATCGGCATTCCTGAAGCCTATGGCGGCACAGGACTGGATATCCCTGCCTTTATTCTGGCCGTTGAGCAAATGGCAAGGACCAGTCCTGCTCTGGCCCTGTCTTACGTGGCCCATGTCAACTTGTGTTGCCATAACCTGGCGCATAATGCCTCTAAAGAACTCAAACAAAAATATCTTCCGGGACTTTGCAGCGGAGACCTTGTCGGGTGCATGGGACTTACCGAACCCGACGCCGGATCGGATGCTGTGGGCATACAAACCACCGCGATTAAAGACGGCGATGTTTTCCGGTTAAACGGCAGCAAGATGTTCATCACCAACGCCCCTGAAGCCGACCTGGCCCTGGTCTATACAAAAACAGACCCGGCAAGAGGCGCCAAAGGCATTACGGCATTTATCGTGGAAAAGGGAACACCGGGCTTTTCCGTCTCCGGAAAGATTGAAAAGATAGGCAACAAGGGTTCCGCCACAGGTGAACTGTTTTTTAATGATTGCCGTGTGCCAAAAGAAAATGTGGTGGGCAAACTTAATGAGGGCATCCGGGTCATGATGAACGGTCTTGACGCTGAAAGGGTGGCGGTTGCCAGCATTTCTTTGGGCATTGGCGAGGCGTCTCTCGAGCTGGCCGTTAAGTATGCCAACAGTCGGCGCCAGTTTGGTCAGCCCATTTCCAATTTTCAACTGGTGAAAGCCAAACTGGCAAATATGTATACCGAAATCGAGGCGGCCCGGGGTCTCATATATCGGGCGGCAATTCAAGTTGACAAGGCTGAGCGGGGAGGAAAGGGAACCGAGATCCACAAGGTAGCTGCCGCCGCCATTCTGTTTGCCGCCGAGGCTGCGAGCCGGGCCGCAAATGACTCCCTCCAGATTCATGGCGGGTACGGTTATACGTTGGAGTATCCCATCAACCGGTTTTACCGGGATGCCAAGCTCTATGAAATCGGTGCCGGCACATCCGAAATCCGGCGCCTGGTGATTGCCGATGAGCTTATCAGAAGGGGCACAGGATATCCCTGATAAAACAGAGGAGTCATAAAAAGACAAGGAGAAGTGATGACGAAACAACTATGGACACCCTCGGCAGAAGATGTGACATCGTCAAACATGCATGCCTTCATGTCACAGGTGAACGCCCATTATGACCGGAATTTTGTATCTTATGAAGAACTTTGGCAATGGTCGGTAAACAATCTTCCCGAATTCTGGAAGGAGATGTGGATTTTTGGCCGAATCAAGTCGTCTAAACCCTTTGAAGCGGTTGTCGACAATGTGAACAAAATGCCGGGAGCCGGATGGTTTAAAGGGGCGCGGCTCAACTTTGCTGAAAATCTGCTGCGGTATCGAGATAATCGCATTGCTTTGATCTTTAAGAACGAAACAGAGACATCGGTAAGGATGACATATGCAGCGTTATATGATGAGGTCGCCGGACTGGCGGCTTCCCTGAAAAGCGCGGGGATTAAACCCGGTGACCGGGTAGTGGGCTTTATGCCGAATATGCCTCAGACCGTGACGGCCATGCTGGCCGCCACCAGTCTCGGGGCCATATGGTCTTCCTGTTCCCCGGATTTCGGCATTAAGGGCATTCTGGACCGATTTTCCCAAATTCGGCCGACGGTTCTTTTTACAGCCGACGGATATTTTTTCAAAGGCAAGCCATTTGACTCCCTTGACCGGATCTCCGGCATCATAAAAGAACTGCCGTCCATTAAAACGGTAATCGTTGTTCCTTATACGACATCTTCACCGGACATCAGCCAGATTCCCGGCGCCGTCATGTATGAGGCATTGCTTTCCAACACCGGAAACCGTGAGATTGATTTTGAACAACTGCCCTTTGAACACCCCCTGTATATCATGTACTCCTCCGGCACCACAGGACTCCCCAAGTGCATGGTCCAGAGCGCGGGCGGTGTTCTCATCAACCATATGAAAGAACTGCTGCTGCATACGGATTTAAAAAGGGAGGACACCATATTCTATTTCACCACCTGCGGGTGGATGATGTGGAACTGGCTGGTGAGTTCCCTTTCCACAGGCGCAACCGTGGTCTTATACGACGGGAATCCCCTTTTCCCAGAGCCTGGAGCACTATGGAGAATGGCCCAGGAAGAAAATGTTTCCGTTATGGGCATCAGCGCGGGTTACATCAGTGCGCTGCAAAATTCCGGTCTGATTCCTAAAAAAGAGTATGACTTAAGTTCGCTGAGGGCGATATTGTCAACAGGAAGTCCCCTGTCCGAGGAAGGGTTTGAGTTCATCTATGAAGCAGTAAAATCCGATATTCGTCTGTCTTCCATCTCAGGCGGGTCCGATATCAACGGTTGTTTTGTTGCGGGCAATCCCATGGGGTCGGTCTATGCCGGAGAAATACAATGCAGGGCCCTTGGAATGAACGTCCATGCTTTCGGCGAAAACGGCCAATCCGTGATCAACCGGATGGGAGAACTTGTCTGCACGTCGCCTTCTCCTTCCATGCCCATCTATTTCTGGGATGACCCCGACGGAAAGAAATATCATTCCGCATATTTCGATGTGTACCCCGGCATGTGGCGCCATGGTGATTACATTAAAATCAATGACCGTGGCGGAATTGTCATATATGGACGTTCGGATGCCACCTTAAACCCCGGCGGA
This sequence comes from Desulfobacteraceae bacterium, assembly GCA_030620375.1. Taxonomy (GTDB): domain Bacteria; phylum Desulfobacterota; class Desulfobacteria; order Desulfobacterales; family UBA5616; genus JAUXEW01. Next base: position 8,207 of record JAUXEW010000065.1, read on the forward strand.
GTTCGCATCGGAACGGCGGAAATCTATCGCCAGGTGGAACAGTTTCCTGAAATTGAAGACAGTCTGGTCATCGGTCAAACCTGGAAAAACGATACCCGTGTCATTCTGTTTGTGAAACCGGCGGAGGGGAACACATTGAACGACGATTTGAAAGGCAAAATAAGAACCGCCATAATGAAAAATGCATCTCCGCGCCATGTGCCGTCCAAAATTCTTGCCGTACCCGATATTCCGTATACCCTTAATATGAAAAAGGTGGAGTTGGCGGTTAAAAAAGTTGTTGAAGGGCATCCGGTGCTGAACAAGGACGCCCTTATCAATCCTGAATCACTCGATTATTTCGAAAATATGCCGGAATTGAGGGAAGCATAACATCCGGTGTTTCACCAGGGTCAGGGAGGTGAATAAAAATGGGTGACATTATACTTAAAGACAGAACCGAAATCAAAGAGAGAAAGGAAAATCATCAACATGACTGAATATGATTACTGGAAAATATTTCCACGTATGCCCAAAAAAGTCACTATTGGCGACATCACCATTCGAGACGGTTTTCAGCATGAAGAGAAGTTTATCTCGACGCCGGCCAAGACATTTTATTTAGAGGAACTGATCTTTGCCGGATGCCGTGATATCGAAGTGACCAATCTGGGAAATCCTTACACCATGCCTCAGTTCAGGGATGCTGAGGAACTTCTGGCACATCTTCGAGGAGATCGGTTTAAACAAAAGTGTGAAAGAAAGGGAATCAACTATGACGACATCTCCTTAACCTGTGTCACCATTCGTGAAAAATCCGTTGACCGCTCCATAGAACTCAAAGAAAAAGGAATCGGACCGGATCGTGTTTTGATGATGGTGTCCACCGAGGAGGAGCATCATTTTGCTAATGCCGGAACCACATTACCTGAATACTGGAAAGAAGCGGAGCGGTGTATTAAAAAATGTGCGGACGCGGGCATTAAAATGTGCGGTACGGTCAGTACCATCTGGGGAAGCCCCATCGGCGGTGCCACAGACTTGAAAGATGCCGTAAAGTTCACTAAAAGATGGCTGGACATCGGGGCCCAAGACGTTGAACATGCGGACCATGATGGCAGTTCATCGGCACCGGATGTATACCGTTATTTTGCAATGATCCTTGATGAAATACCGGATCCCCGTCTCCATATCGCCCACTTTCACGAAACCAAACGGGTTGCATCCGCCTCAGTACTGGCTGCACTTCAAGCCGGCATCACAAACTTTGAGGCGACGCTGGGTGGCCTGGGCGGACAGCCGAGCAACTTCATGGACGACTGCCCGGTCAAAGGAACAGGTGAATATTATTATGATGATCCCCGATACGTGGGGCTGGTCACGCTGGAAGATACGCTGGTCCAAATTGACGAAATGGGAATTGAACACGGCTACGATGTTGACCGGATTCTGTGGCTGGGCAAACAGATGGAACGGACCATCGGCCGCCGTCTGCGGTCCGACGCCATCATAAACGGCAGGACATTGAAAGAGGGACACCTCAAATACGCACGTCCGGGTTTGGCGAAACGCAAAGAAAGTCTGGGAGAACATCCCGGGCAGGTATTGCCCGAAGCATAAAAAACATTCTAATACACGACAACCAGGGGGAACATCGAATCCGGCCCGACGTCGAGTTCGGCCCGAATCTCTTAAAACCACATACCAGGAGCGAGGTGAAATGACACGGAATCTAACAATGCTGATTTGGATGGGAATTGCCCTCTTATCAGGGACATTTTATCTTCCTAATGTCAACGCACAAGAAGAGAAAAAACCGAATATCCTTTTGATATTGCTTGATAACACCGGCTGGGGAGACTTTGGCGCCTATGGCGGCGGCGAATTAAGAGGCGCTCCATCGCCCCATATCGACAAACTTGCCCGGGAGGGACTCCTCCTGCAGAACTTCAACACCGAGCCCCAGTGTACGCCGAGCCGTTCGGCCCTAATGACAGGCCGATTTGCCATTCGTAGCGGAAACCAGAGTGTCCCCATTGGTTTACCCTACTATGGGCTGGTCCCCTGGGAAATCACGATTGCCGAATTGCTCTCGGATGCAGGATATGCCACCGGCGCTTTTGGCAAATGGCATTTGGGGAAGACGTCAGGCCGTTTTCCCACTGATCAGGGTTTCGATGAATGGTACGGCATTCCGAACAGTACGGATGAGTCCATCTGGAATTCACCCGAAAAAATCGTGGGTTTGACGAATGTTTCAGATCTTAAAGATTCTGTTCCGAGTTCGGAACTCCCATGGATTATGGAAAGCCGGAAAGGACAAGAACCGGAAAAACTGAAAAAATATGATTTTGAGCAACGCAGATTAATCGATGACGAGATCACTCGCCGGGCCATTGACTTCATAAAGAACAGCCATAAAGCAGGGAAACCGTTTTTCGCCTTTGTCCCCTATACGGCCATGCATTTCCCTACCCATCCACACCCTGATTTCATTGGAAAATCAGGCAATGGGATGTATACGGACATGCTGGTGCAAACGGATCATTACGTCGGCCGATTGTTAAACGCAATTAAGGACATGGGAATTGAACCGGATACGCTTGTTATTTTCACGGCTGATAATGGCCCGGAAACCCCGGATAATGGTGATGGCCATATGAACGGATGGACCGGACCGTGGGCGGGAACCTATTTCACCGCCCTCGAGGGAGGCCTGCGTGCGCCTTTCATCGTGCGCTGGCCCGGAAAAATTCCCGCAGGCGGCAAGAGTAATGAAATCGTTCATATTGTGGACCTGTTCCCGACCCTCTCAAAGATAGCTGGAGTAAAAGTGCCGTCGGATCGGCCCATCGACGGCACGGATATGACGGATTTCTTCCTGGGCAAGAGAGACGGCTCCAACAGGGAAGGATTTCCGATATTCGTGGGCAACGATTTGTATGCCATAAAATGGCGTAACTGGAAAGCCCACTTCATTTGGCAGGAAACAAAATACAGCCCGAAGAAAATCTATTCCACCGTACCAAAGGTGGTCAACCTTATCACCGATCCGCGCGAGGAGCGGCAGGTGGCGGAGCCGAACAACAATTGGGTGCAATATCCTTTTATGAAGGTACTGGTGCACTTCCAGCAGAGTGTGAAAAGATATCCGAATGTTCCTTTGGGTGCACCGGACGCCTACATGCCACCGAAGTAAAATTATTGGGTATTGATATGTTGATATCCTGTCCTTTATCAATATATCAATACCCGTCTCACAGTCTTCCGTCTAAATTAGAAACCATTTTATTTAAACATAAAAAGAGGTCTATCCGAATTTCTCAAAAGGAATTTAATCAATGATTACTATGAATTGAAGTAATCCATCCGAAAATGTAGGGCACGGTCCCTGAACGTGCTGAAACCGGTCTGTTCGCCATTCGGTCCGTTCGGGGAACGGACCCTACAGCAGGACATCGTACACAAAAAAGCCTGGTCCTCTGGGCCAGGATTCTTTACTCATTGTTTTTTTTCAATGTTGCATTATAATTGTACCATGCATCGATTTTAATTTATTGAGAGGAACTA
>JAUXEW010000203.1 GCA_030620375.1 Desulfobacteraceae bacterium
AAAAAATATCGACTATCGGCAGTTGCCCGATCCTTTTCATGCCTATTTTGAAGAAGATGTTCAACCCCTTGACGGGTAGAAAGAAAGTAAACTACCACCCGCATAGCGGGTGGCTTTCTTTTCCCGCATAGCGGGAAAAAGGGGGCACGCCAGTGCCTCAAAGTTTCAGTTTTATCCCGGTGCGAAGCACCGGGTTTTTTTAAAACAAATGATATTGAAGGATGCGGCCAGGGCGGCTGTTAAGAAATAAGGTTCTTCTCCAATTTAGTTGGAGAAGCGGGTCCAAGGATTCATAGGTTTGGAGTCCTGGTGAGGTCCTGGTGTCAAAGAAGAACTTGGCTATGAATCCCGAAAGTTGAGTTACTAATCGTCATTTCTAGGGACAACACACAATTGTTCACTGGTGATCGGTTTTATCTTGGATCCGGATTTAACATTCACTACCGCCTTTGATTTTGTTTTCTCGTAATCCATAAGCCAAAAATCGCTGTTATCGGATCTTGGTATTTCAGTTTCTTTTGGTGTTTCCAATTGCGGAACCCATTCATAAGGAACCCTGTATGCCCTATAAACCATATTCAGATTCAGTGTTTTCTGCAAATAAGGGCAAATATATTCCCATACGATCTCATAATCCGGCGTAATCTCAAAAATGCGCCCATCAGATCCTTCGGTTACCAATGTGTTGCCGTTGGGTAAACGCTGGGCCGAGCTGATGAATCCGCTGTAAAATTTATAATCCTGAACAACCGGCGCAAATCCGGCTTCACGTGCCGTATATTTCCATACAACCTCTAAGGTAACGGGATTAAATTCCAGCACGCGAGAATAGTCCCGCAATGCATTATTCAGCCCTTTGGAAGAACATGGATTCGGGGCACCGTATCCACCCCATCCGCCATTGTCATATACTAGTATATTCCCTTCGCCGGGCAACCCTTTGGGAATAAGGTGTGCGTGATGCTGCCCGATAATCCATTGCATTTTCCTTAATTCCGGGGTGGCATTATAGTCCGGGCCAATTTGCCACACAATTTTACCGGTTTTTTTATCCGTTATGGCGATTATATTGGTCTGGCGGCCATCCCAGACAATATTGTCCGGATGAAAACGCTCATCTCCCGAATCATACCATTTATTCGGACCAAGTGTGGATATTGAATTGATATGCATCCAGTCCCCCATATAGAGCGGGTAACCTCCAAATGGGCTAAGAGCGATGATATTCGGATCTCTGGCTATAATATTTTTAGCTTCTTCATCGAAGCCCATTTCTTCAAAATGGTCGCTGCATGTCCACTCCCATATAATATCACCATCCCATGTAACCTCAATAATGGTGTCATCCAACAAGGGGTGCTCACTAATCTTTTTGTTTGTCAAGTTCTTATGACAAAGGATTAACGTATTTCCCCTGTCGACCAGAGGATCCATTCCAGGGACATAATATCCTACCGGATTACCTTCTCTCTGGTAATCATGATGCAGCCGTGCGATCCACCTGCCCCTCTTACGGCCATCTTTTACTATTTCGTATTTGTTAAATCTCCAGACAATGTTTCCATCAAAGTCAATTTGGACAAGATCGATCATGTCCTGATAACCGTATTTAAAATCCCGATGCCCGGTGCTGCCCATGAAATAACCGCCGGGGAGAATTTTGGAAGGAAATCCATGTACCCCTTTAAATTGTCTGACCACATTACCATTCATATCAATCAGAATAACACCTTCGGTTACAGTCGGAAAAACCGTGTAACCATTAAAACATTTTTCAGGATAGTAAATCGTTGTTCTGGTTGGGTAGACACTAGGATACCCCATATGACTGCCTCCTATCTGTTGTGAAATTAATTAAGGGACGGGCACAGCGTTATTTATTTTGCCCCTAACTTTACCCTGATGAAATGTCAACCTTTTTCATATCCGGATCCTGCCAAAAAGAGATACCCGGTTTACGACATGTTTTTTTCAGGTTGACGCACCAGTTGATTCGTGTCATGCATTTTGATATCAAAATCAAATTCATATGCTTTTCAAATGTAGTGGAGAGGATTTAACATTTCAAAATGAAAACATTCCCTTCATCAATTATAGATTTTCATGTTCATCTTTTTCCGGATAAAGGTTTCGATGCCATATGGAAGTTTTTCGCTTCGTCAGGAGTAAATATACTTTATAAGTATTATAGCAAGGAATGCATCGAATATCTTAATGAACACGGTGTTAATCCCATTGTATTTTCCAATTATGCACACAAAAAAGGTATAGCGGAGCCAATGAACGAATGGAATTTAAACGTTCTTGAAAAATTCACCAACTTATATTGTTTTGCAGCCTATCATCCTGATGACGACAATGCTTTGAAATATGCTGAGCAAATGATAATCCATCCCCGTGTCGCCGGAATAAAACTGCATTTGCAGGTGCAAAAATTTTATCCCTATGATAAGCGTCTTTTCCCGCTTTATGAGATGCTTATTGATAAAAAAAAACGTGTTCTTCTTCATGTTGGCAACGGACCTACCGGAAATAAATTTGTGGGTTTTGATCAATTCAAGAAACTTCTCCATCGCTTTCCTGATCTACCAGCCAACATACCGCATATGGGAGGTCTTGAATTTAGAAAGTTTATAGAACTTCTGGATGGACATCCCCATATCTATCTAGATACCGCCTATAGCTTCTGGCCAAATTTGCCATTTACATTCAATCTCGGGTCAGAATACCTGGAAAAATATAAGGACAATATTATCTACGGGTCAGATTTTCCAAACGTGATGTTACCCCGGGAGGAAGAAATAAACTATCTTTTGAGCCTTGATCTGTCAGAAGACTTCTATGGGAAGATTTTCTATGCAAACGGGATGAAACTGCTTTCAGAAACTTGTCCGGGTTCTTTATAAATTGAAAACCTCAACACCTTGTAGTTGAGTTTAATTTCAAACATACGTGGTATAGGGTTGATGGTTTCGTAAAAAGTCAAAAAGCGTCCTTTTTTGTCATTCCGTCCCGGATCGGGGTCCGGGAAAAGGCGGGCGGAAAGCGGGGGGCGTTGCGCCAAAAAAAAGCGCTGCCGAAATTGTTTTGGCAGCGCCTTTCTTTTTGATAGCAGCTGGTTTAGAGCTGGGTCACGTTGACTGCAGAAGGACCCTTGGGGCCCTGCTCAACGTCAAAGGACACCCGGGCACCCTCTTGGAGGCTTTTAAAACCGGTGGTATTGATACCGGAATGGTGTACGAACACGTCCGGGCCGTCTTCTCTTTCGATGAACCCGTAACCTTTGCTGTCATTAAACCACTTAACAATTCCATTTTCCATGGTAGCAGACTCCTTTCTTAAAAAATTCTCAAGATTTCATACTCCAAGCTGCCACCATTTTCCAACGGGCCGTACCTGCAGAACGAAACCGCCCCGTCCCCCTCTTGGGAGGCGGGCATAAATTAATTGGCCATATTATACACCCTTTTCAGATAAATGCAAGGATTCTTTTCGGTTTTTTGTAAAAAGTGGACAAAACCAGGTTCGGATACGCCGAACGGGTCCGGGCCGTGGCCGGTGGCGGTTCAAATGATGGCAAGTCGTGACTCATGATAATTTTTTGCGGGTTACACACTATCCATGTTATGACTGTCAATCATTATGTCTAATGCGACGGTTAACAGCCGGCGGGCCTTGCCGTAAGGGGGTCATCAACAAAACTTTCTGGCTTTTTTAAATCGACTAGGTTATCTTTGGCCATGGTGGGTGTATCCTTTTATTTTATTGCTCAAGTTTGCACCCTATAATTGCTGTAAAGCGCTTGTTTTAAGGGGAGTGAATGATATTTTTAAAGAAAATAAGAACCCTATAGGTCTCTTTCAAAAGACCGCAGCATTTTAAATATTGTGTAAAAAGGAGGAATCCATGGATTATCCCAGACTGAGTAGTCCCTTAACCATAAAAAATACCACATTTAAAAACAGAATCGTTTTCCCTCCGGTCCAAACCAACTACGCCGCCCCTAATGGCGAAACCACCGAACGCCATATTAATTTTTATGAAGGTATTGCCAAAAATAATGTCGGCCTGACGATTGTTGGCGCTGCAGGCATATCCCCTTTCTCAAGGCTCGGCGACCACGCCTTTTGTCTTTACGACGATCAGCATGTTCAGTCTGGAAGGGAACTTTTTGAAGCCATAAGGAAGGGGGGTTCGGTTCCTGCGGTGCAGATCAACCATGGCGGGCGGGTCATGAACCCGAAGCTTGCCGGTGATAAACTAATCGGGCCATCGGCCATCCCTTCACCGTCAACCGATAGAATCCCTCACGAACTTACGGTTGAAGAGATCGAGGAAATCATCGGCCAATTTGTACTGACCGCTGAAAACGCCAAAAAAGCAGGGGCCCGGCTGGTGGAATTACATGGTGCCCACAGTTTTCTGTTGAATCAATTCATGTCTCCCGCGGCCAATAAGAGGACAGATCAGTACGGTGGCAGTACGGAGAACAGGGCCCGTATGGTGAGGGAAATCCTGAAAAAGATACGTCAAAGGGTGGGTGAAGACTTCGTACTCGGCCTCCGCATGAGTGTGGAAGAATTCGTTGAAGGTGGTTTGACCGTCCAAGAAAGCCGTGAAATGATCAAGATGTTTATTGAGGACGGCCTCGACATCATACATGTGTCAGGCGGCGGAGTCGATTCAGGTCCCAAAATGATTCAGGCGGCAGAAAAGGGAGACCTCATCAAGCTGGCCGGGAGAATTAAGAAAGATATGAATATTCCAGTCATAGCCGTGGGAGGGGTGCTCAAACTTGAACAGGTGGAAAACGCACTTCAAGAAGAGTTGGCCGACATGGTGGCCATTGGCCGTGGTTTGATCGCCGACCCCGAGCTTGTCACGAAGACTATTGAGGGCAGGTCTGAAGAGATTGTCGAATGTACGGGCTGCATGCAGTGTTTCATGCCGAGTGAAGATCCCGGCATGGCCTGCGCTGTGAATGAAAATATTTAGTGTCCATCCGAAAATGGCAGATTTTGATTCAGGCCAAGGCTATAACCCTTCCCGGACAACCCCGCAAACTTGCGGAAACGCTATTTAAACGGGTAAAGAAAGATTTTATAGAACCTGATCCGATTGAGTTATTGCATAACTAGTGTTAAACTCTAAATTTAAGATGTAAAACAGTCTACCATTAAACTCTAAGGAATTTACTATGATTAAATCTATTCCCTCAAATCGCCCTTTTTACGGATGGACTAATACTGGAATTCTTTTTACC
>JAUXEW010000033.1 GCA_030620375.1 Desulfobacteraceae bacterium
ACCCGCATAGCGGGTGGCTTTCTTTTCCCGCAAAGCGGGAAAAAGGGGGGCACGCCAGTGCCTCAAAGTTTCAGTTTTATCCCGGTGCGAAGCACCGGGTTTTTTTTAAAACAATAATTTCGTTTTTACCGGCATTCAATAAAGGGAACATACTGTTGACAATTGCTATATCTGGTTGACATAAGGATTTAATACGGTTAATTTTGATGAGTTCCTAACCAATTGAAACCTCCCCGCAGCAAGCTACGAAGAATGCGCTCGCATTGCTTGTTCAAAGCATTGGAATTTTTAAACAATGAAGCTTCCCGCCGGAAACCGGGCGGGGTATTAAACAGCATGATAAGCAAAAAGGGGTATTTACCATGAAAACGCTGTTTTCCACCAAAGAAGTTGCACAGTTTTTAGACGTCAATGAGAAAATGATCTATACCCTTGTTGCTGAAAAAGGCCTTCCTGCCACTAAGATTACGGGAAAATGGCTGTTTCCGAAGCATCTAGTGGAACAATGGATCGAGGCCAATACCATCAATTACCCACAAGCAACCGGCCATCTCCCGCCGTATCAGGGTTTATTGATCATTACCGGCAGCAATGACCCCCTTTTGGAAAAAACCATTTCCCTTTTCAATAATACCTATCCCGACCATATCGCAGTATTCGGAAATCTGGGAAGTATGGGGGGCTTGAGAGCCCTGCGACAAAATCTTTGCCACATGGCATCCAGTCATTTGCTTCAAGATAATGAAGAAGAATACAATTTTGAGTTTGCCAGCCAAGAGCTTAATAAAACACCGGCAATCGTAAATTTTTGCCGAAGAGAACAGGGTATTCTTATTCAAAAAGGAAACCCCAAAAGCATTTCCGGCGTTCCCGATCTTGTCCGGCCCAACATAAAAATTGTCAATCGATCCATCAGCACGGGTACACGCTTGCTCTTTGATAAAGAACTTAAAAAATCCGGAATAAAAGGAGAAAGCATCAATGGTTACCACAATGAGGTTCAACGACACATGGATGTGGGGTTGGGAATCCTGTCCGGAAATGCCGATGCCGGTCCGGGTATTCGGTTTGTTGCCTCGCTTTTGGGTCTGGATTTCATTCCGCTTCGCTGGGAACGTTATGACCTTTTAATTGCTAAAGAACGATTCTTTGACCATGGCGTCCAACTTTTTATAGGGCTGCTTCACGAGAAGACGTTTCTTGATATGGCAAGATCTTTAGAGGGCTATGGTATTAAAACCAGCGGGAAAATGGTTTTTCAAAATGCCCCCCCCAAAGACTGATCCGTTCACCCGGGCTAAACATATATTCTCTCCACCCGATGACCTATGGATGTTACGACTTCATAGTTAATGGTATTCACGCTATCGGCAACTTCTTCCACGGAGATGATTTCGTCCTTCTGTTTTCCGATAACCACCACTTCATCTTCCAATCCGACACTCGGAATCCGTCCCACGTCAAGCATCGTAAAATCCATACATACGCGCCCGACTACCGGCGCCCGGCAACCATTGACCAGCATATATCCCCGGGAAGACAGCAACCGGTTAAAGCCGTCTGCGTACCCGATGGGTACCGTGGCAATGGTGGTGGGAGTTTTGGTCTCATACGTCACGCCATAGCTGATCTTGAATCGAGCAGGCACCCGTTTCAGATGAACCACCTTTGTCTTTAAGGTCAGTGCCGGTTTTAGAGCAATACGGGTTTTATCTACTTCATCAGACGGATATAATCCATAAATCGATATCCCGGGCCTAACCATGTCAAGGTGGGCTTCCGGCATATCAATCAAGGCCGCACTGTTTGCCGCATGGATGACGGGAGGTGAAACACCCAAATTTTTGATCATATCGATGAAATCCATAAACTGCTCGAACTGCGCTTTGGCATACAACTTATCCGAATAGTCGGCAGTGGCAAAATGCGTAAACACCCCTTCCAGCTCGATCCCTTTGAGGCGCTTAATGGATTTTACATCTTCTGCCGCTGCCTGACGGACTTCATTTACAAAGGAGGATGATCTTATGGTCGTTTGCAACAAGCCGAGTCTTCCCATTCCGGTGTCTACTTTAAGATGGATTCTAACCGGTTTACCATAGGAAACCGCGGCATCGGATAAGGATTTCGCCATTTCAAAAGAAAATACGGATTGAGTCAGGTTAAATTCAACAAGCGTTTGAGCTAAACGGCCGGATGTATAGCCGAATACGAGAATCGGTGATCCGATTCCGGCCTTCCTCAAGCAAATCCCCTCGTTGATATTCGCAACACCCAACCACTCTGCGCCGTTTTCCAAGGCGTTAAGCGCAATCGTCGTGCCGCCATGACCATAAGCGTTGGCTTTTACCACCGCCATCAGGCGTGCCGATGGATTCGTAATCTTTCGTAATCCTTGGATATTATACGAAACAGCCTTTAAATCAATTTCTGCCCAGACAAGTGGAAATTCCATTAATGATCTCCGGCATTTTGCTTACGCAAAACCATAAATATTGAAATTCGCTTTTATATTATTTGGTTATTGCTATTGTATCATAAAGTGGATATAATATATTAATATATGAATTTAAGGTACCGGTTTCCGGTGTTCTCAGATAGATGTCCTGGTTTGAAAAAAGAAAACGAGTGGTTTTTCTTGACGCTTAACTTGTTTTTTACTATAAGACACATCTTATTATTTAGAGATACTCCCGTAAACGTAAATTTTTGGGAATAGCAATGGATAAAAATCGCTGGGGAAAAAAAATAATATTTGTTTTAACCTGCTGTATTTATTTGATCATAATGGGTACATCGGTCTTCTTACTTTCCCAACCATTTTTTATAAAAGTTAACGAAGCGGCGGCGGTGGGCGGCAATCTAGTGTCGGAAAAGGTGCCGGACCAACTGCATGATGAAGAACAGACCGTGGGCGTTGAGAATACTTTAGCTTCCGTTTGGGGCAAAAAAGCCGAAAAAATGTTTCACCCCATTATTACTCAAGTCGCGAACCAATATGAAGTAGACCCCGCTCTCATCAAGGCGATTATTTGGGCGGAATCCAGTTTCAACCCTAATGCCGTCTCCCAAAAAGGTGCCATCGGCCTTATGCAGTTAATGCCCGCAACAGCAAAATCTTTAGGGGTTGAAGACTGCTTAAATCCCGAAAAAAATATCGACGCCGGTGTCAGATACTTCAAACAACTGATGATCAGATTCAACGGTGATGCAGAGCTGGCGCTTGCCGCTTATAATGCCGGAAGCAGGAGAGTAAGAGAATACCAGGGTGTCCCCCCTTTTAAAGCGACTCAATTCTACGTTAAAAAGGTCTTTGAATACTATCAAGAATACAAAAAGAACCTTCCCGAGGATGTTAACCAAATATAACCTGAGTCGAGCGATTTTTTGCTCGATCTGCACCGACCCCTATTTTAAAGTTTACCGCATTCCTTGCACTTCCCATCCGGGCCGATAATACCGATACAACTCTCATCACTGCATAAAATACGGTTCTCCCATTCAACATCTATTTCGGAATCCTCCATATCAGGCTCCGCAGATTCCTGAAGAGAATCCTGAACTTCTTCTCTCTCATACTCAACTGAATTGTCGGAGGTATCCCTTTCATTACCGCCAAATCTAAGACCGCATTCTTTACACCGGCCGTCCGGACCGATGACACCGATACAGCTTTCATCGCTGCATAAGTTGCGATTTGCCCACTCGATATCCATTTCTGATTTCTTTGGATTCTGTCTCATATTTATTCCCGTTTCCCAACAGCTGAAATGTCAATGGTTTCACGGTCTCCGGAGTTTTGTGCATGGCTGTATAAGCAAAATGAAGCTCCCCGCTGCAAGCAACAGGGTATTAAAAAACATAATTAAAAAGCCCGGAAACCATGCCCTTTTTCATCGCCTGTCAACCCCGGTCATAGAGACCAATTCACCCACAAAACTTCCTACGATGACTTTACTTCTTAATCTAACCGGTATTCTCCGTTTGTCTGCGGTTATCCACAATTCAATTTTTGCATCTTTACTCTTTTCAAATACACCGCCGACATGCTCGATATCCGGTTCAAACAAATATGTATCATAAGTTCCAACGGGCACTTTGATCGTCTCCCTTTTCACCAGGCGGGCCTTTCCGATGACAATCTTTTTCCCGTCGGTAACCGGCCTTTTAACCTCTTTTTGGTTCTGCCAATCGAATAATCTTGTAAAATAAAACGCCGACAAAGGATCAAAAGTGCCAGGGGGTATTGAGACAGGCCTTCTTTTTTTTCCAAAATTGGAATATTGCGCATGTTTTTCTCCCCAGTCAAACTCCACCAGGATGTCTTTTTTAGACCGACCCTCTCTCTGCTTTTTCTTAAATAAAAGTGACCGGTTCATCTGAACATCGGCATAAGCGTCTATCCTGTCCCTCACTTTATAGAAATGATCCACAAAAGAATTCGTTCGTACCGTCAATACAAAATGGTATGATTCAATACCGTTGAAACTTTCTATGGGAAGTACTTCAAGCACCGCTTTCCCGGCCGGAATAAAACTCCACCTGATTTCAAAGATTAACTTCTCACCCGGCTGAAACGGCAGATCCTTGTCAGAGGCATGAACCATTTTCGGCGAAAGAAACCACCCGAAAATGGCCAAAATCGCCAACAAACGCAAGGCATTCAAGCCAGCTCGTTTATAACGGGTGTTCGCTAAAACAATATCCAAATGTGCACCTTATTGGTGTTTTAAAGTGATATACTCAATGTATTCCTGTGGTTGCACGCAGTGAAGCTTTTCAGCGCTAAATTTTCGCCTTCCTTGAACTTGAACAAAAATTAACATTTTTCAAAGGTCTCCCTTATTGAGACCTAAGCTTCTGAATATGCTTCTTTAAGGTATTCGTAAATTACCTGGCCGATGGCAACCCCGAGGTCTATGAACTGGGGTCCATATTTTTTCCCCGTACAGGTTCGGAAAGTATTCTTTATCTTGGACAACCCTGCCACGCTGTTGGGGTAATGCTCAATAAATTTGGATATCGGCGTGTTGGCAAATGCCAGCATGTCCCATACTGTTTCGGTAAAATTGTCCGGTCCCCACCGAAATTTATCGGCATCATATAGGCAATCGGATACCAAAATACCTTCAGCTGAATCAATTTTCTCGATACGCTTAAACGCTTCATGGTTTCTTATGGAAAGCCTGATATCTTCTATTTCATCCGGTGTCAATGGATATGATTTCAGCAGATCCTTTGCAAATTCACTGCCTTTTATGGCGTGTTCCTTCTGCTTTCGCTTTATGTCATGAAGCAGACCGGCGCATTGAACAATGAGCAATCGTCGATTGATAATATTTTCAGGGTATCCTGCATTTCTAGCTTCTATGATCAATAATGCTCCAGCGTCAATGGTTACCTTGACCACATGATTCATCCCATGTCCGAAGTCGCTCTCAATGTAACCGGCAACAAACGCCCTTAGTTTAGCGATAATGGGATCGGTTTCATAAGCCATCAGGGATGCTTCATAAATGCAATGATAATCTTGATAAAATTCCGGGAGAGAAAAATCGGAAGCGATCTGAAGCGCTTTTTTTTGAATATCGCGATATATGGACTGCATGGATTATCAGTAAACCACCACCTCAAGCGGGTGGCTTGGTTTTCCCGAGAAACGGTAGAAGTTAAGTCAAATTAAAAAGTTGGCCGCATACTTTCCATTGGTCTTTTTCTTTGACAAGATCAATGACCTCATCCACAGTATAGGTTTGCCCGATACAAAACAATTTGCCCACATACTCATAAACCGGGTGGATCGACGTTCTTCGTTTAGCGGTTAATCGGACTTTTGCTTTATTATCATCTCTTTGAAGGATGTGGGTTTCTATGTGAAATAGTCGGCTTTTCAAATACTTAGGTTGAAATCCCCGGTCCGAAGCCGCCTTGGCCACTCGATAAATATAGTCATCCACCACATCACTCGAGCGATAGGCATTGCAAAGCCTTCCCGACATGGAATCAACATCCAACAGATAGTATGCCCTGGAAAACTCGATTGCCGCCTTTCTCGGTGAATCGGTTTGATCAATAAAAATAAACATCTCCTGAAAAAGCAATCCGATGAGGACAACCAGCATTAAGGGTAGATATTTACCGACCTTCGCCATGTAGAACGCCTCCTTTAAGAATTTAATTTTATATAAACATCATTTAGTTAACCGATTTAAGAATTTAAAACCCCCGGTGTTTTTTACCGCGATAACACCAAGCCTTATGGTCACTTAAGTGCTTCTTATTTCCCGCTGCACGGGGAAAAAAGTAACCCGCGTTGAAATTGGTCGTTTACTGTAAATGCCGCAGTCTCTTTTCGATCTCGCGATTTTTAGAGAAAATAACACGGAAAATATTTTGAAACAAGCTTTTTCCATTCGCAGGTGAACAAGCAATGCGAGCGCATTCCCCGTAGATTGCTGCGGGGAGGCTTCAATTGGGGGTTATTGATGAATCGTCCCTCAAAAAGACCGATGGGCTTTCGTTAGCTGCTTTATGCCGGGGTTAACGGTAAAATATCCAGCTTTTTATTATGGGTCCAGGACCATTCAACTCGATCGTCGGTTTGATGATATTTCAGATAACCCGAACGAACCAGATCCGTTACAAGCATTTCAATTTTTTCCCTCTCCTTGCCCAATACACCAGAAAGCCTTTCAATGAGCACGGCCGCTATATGGCCTTTTGAAGAATGATCGGAAGCATAAACACCGTGATTTTCGATAATGTCTTCTGAAAAAAGTTGAAAAATCAAATGCATCCGCTGGTCACCCTCGACCTTAAGCCTCTCGATATCCGAACAATTACCATCCCGGTAACGTTTTAAAATGTCTTCCCAGTGTTTTTGAACCTCGGTTTCAAATTCTCCTACAAAGTCATTGATCTCTTTTTTACTGAGTCGAGAAGTACGAGTAATCGCCCGATTGGCATCGAATTCATCCCAATTGTCGGTGAGAAGTTCCAAGTCAAACCGATCCAATTCTTCCCATAACGTTGTCCCCGGAAAAGGGGCCAGATAATGGTATCCAAAGGGAACATCCAGTTCTTCGGCAAACGCCCGTGTATCTTTCAAAGTTTGTTGGGTTTCACCCGGCAGGCCCACCATAAAGGACAAGAATATCCCCATCCCTACTTCCTTGCACATGGCAACAGCATTTCGCGCCTGATCCAATGTAATTCCCTTTTGTATCCTTTTTAGCATCTCCGGATTACCGGATTCAATGCCGAAACTGACGGTGTCGCATCCTGCTTTCAGCATGGTTTTGAGCACTTCTTTATTACAGGAATCCACCCTGGCAAAAGCCGCCCAACTAAAATTTAATCTCCGCTTCATTATTTCATCGCAAAACCATTTAACCCTTTTTTTGTTTGAGGTAAAAAAATCGTCGGCGATATTGATCCGTGTAAATCCATAGGAAAGGATGTCTTCAATTTCATCGGCCACAAGCTCCGGTGATCGGTAACGGACTTTCGATCCAACCATGCGCCGGCCCTGACAGAAGATGCACCGATTGGGACATCCGCGACTGGTGATAATGCTGACCGGAAATCCAAGGGCCTGATATCGGGAAACCGGCAACAGGTGGCGGGCGGGTAAGGGCAGCGTGTCTAAATCTCTAAGAACCTCCCTCGTCCCGGTAGTTACGAGTCGGCCGTCTTCTAAAAATGCGACCCCTTTGGTTTTGTGCCATGCAGATTTATCATGGAGCACCGGAATGAGTTCTTTTAGGGTGATTTCACCTTCTCCGATCACAATTAAATCAATTTCAGGATATGCCGTTAACGTATTTTCAAAATCAAATGTAACATGGGGGCCCCCCATCATGGTGATAATAGATGGATTATGCTGCTTTACCGTTTTGAGAATGCCGGCGGCCCTATAAAAATTCATGGTTACGGAATTTGTACCCACCACATCCGGCTGGAAGGCATCCAATTCTTTTTTCAGTTTTTCCGGGTGGTAGCCTCTGACAATATAGTCGAAAATCCTTACATTTGCTCCGGATGCCTCAAATGCAGCGGCGACATAACAAATCCCCAGCGGGGGGGATGGCGCTTCTTCTAAAGGATACGGCGGCGCGATTAAAGCAACATTCATAAATCTACCCTTCTACGGTTGAACCTCTTTTTGAATATCTTCTTCCAAACCTTTCAAACATCGCGGCAGCGGATGGTCGAGAGGCTTAATCCTGTATGGATAGTTTTGTTTTGTCTCCGGGTTTATGGGTTGAACGTCAAAATGTGACGCGATCCACTTCTCCCGGTTTTCTTTAAATTTCATAAATACATTATCAAACCAGCCGTCTTTGATGCAGTTCGGCAGCCTCTCATTGTAATACTTCATCTTTATCAGTACCGACTGGGGAAGAACGTAAGAAAAATGGTAGGTATAGATCCCTCTATCGATAAAAAACTGGGGCGGAAAAGGTCTTCCCTGAACAACCTGTTTGCTAATCGGGTCATAATACCCCCTTTGGGGGATGTGATGAACATACATGCCGTTCTTGTATCGATAAATCCGATCAATATGAAACCATTTCCATGACCATTTCTTTGGTGTACCGTTTTGTGCACCAATAACGGTATGGGCATCCCCCCAAAAAACGATTTGGGGGATGGCCATGGCATCATACTCGGGAAATTTTTTAAATAGCGATATAAGATACGGAATGTGAGCCGGGTCTACGAATTCATCCACATCAATGTGCCATACGATGTCCCCGGTAACCCGCTTGCTGTATTCATGGCACATATGGTTCTTGTCCCTCCATTTTTTTTGGATGAATTCAATTTTATTTTCAGGATCTGGAAAGCTTTGGATAAAATCAATGGTTTCATCCTGTGAGTTCCGGTGTCCGTGCAATTTTTTCCATATATCATCACCGCCTTCACAAATTATGATCTGATGCGCATGCGGATAGAGCAATTCCAATTGATGCCTGATAAACGGCATGCCATCAACGACAATGATGCCAAACGATATTTTCACTTTTCATCCCCCCGGTGAATCTATCCGATAGATTTGGGAAACTATATGAATCAGGAATTGAGGAGTTTATCTGCTGATAGGCCGCTATGAGACCTTTGCAAAACGTGACTTTTTGATAGAAACTCCACGACCTTTCATATAAATAAAATATCGATTTTAATCAATCAATTGTTGCAGAAACCCCTTTGAAATCTCCTTTTATAGCAATCGTCAAAAATTTGTTCCCTTTAGTGAATGCCGCAGATGAATTCCAATTAAACCGCAATAGAGATATGAAACAATTTCCCTGTTGATGACTTGGTTATTATACACTATATTAGAAGCCAGCCAACCGACCAAAAAGAGTATTAGACATGGCCTCAGAAAATGATATCATTTTAATCTATTTTAAAGATAAGCCCTTGGTATATGCCAGGGTAGAATCAATAACCGCAGATCACAAGCCGAATTGGTATCACGTGAAACTGTTATTGCTTAGTCTGCCGCTTCAAGTGGTCACATGGATATTAAGGGATTCGTATATAAGCGGTGATGAATTTACCATGAACGGTGATAAAATGCGCTTGGAAAAAGTGGTCAGCCCGAAAGAACCGGAAACCACATTGTCGGGAGAAAAAAAAGAAATCCCTTTAAAAAATAGCCGCAAAACAAAGGTGATATCCCTTAACGATCTTAAAAAACAGCTATAGAACCGATATGAGTCCTTCCACCCAAATTGTTATCTCCGCATCACGGCGAACCGATATCCCGGCATTTTATATGGACTGGTTCATGAAACAGATTAAAAGCGGCCTTTTTAAGGTGGTCAATCCGTTTAATCGGCAGGTTTCCGCTGTATCGGCCACACCGGATGATGTCCATACCATCGTTTTTTGGTCTAAAAATTTCGGACCTTTTATTAAAAACGGACATGGTGATATTCTTCAACAAATGGGCTATCATCTGTTTTTTAATTTCACCATCAACTCAGAATCCAAATTGCTTGAACCCAAGGTGCCGCCCTTAACGGAACGGCTTCATCAGCTTGAATATCTCTGCAATCACTTTGGCGCAAGATGTGTGAATCTGAGATTCGATCCAATCTGTTTTTTTAAAACCGCAAAAGGCCGAATCGAAAATAATCTAACGGATTTCACCGTAATTACGGATATGGCCCATAAATGCGGAATTAAAAGGTGCATCACTAGCTTTATGGATCATTACCCCAAGATAAAAAAGAGAATTCAGTCCATACCGGGATTCCATTTTATAGACCCGGACCTCCATGAAAAAATTAAGATAGTGCTTTCAATTGAAAAGCGGCTGGGGGAAAAAAATATTCCGCTGATGACCTGCTGTGAAAAAGACCTCGTGGCAGCCCTTCCCCCGTCTTCTAACATTACAAACGGTTCCTGCATTCCAAACGATTTTTTAGTCGAAATCTTCGGCGGGAATCTTTCGTTGAAAAAGGATTCCGGCCAACGGATAAAAAGCGGTTGCGGTTGCAAAAAATCAACCGATATCGGATCCTACCACCTTCATCCGTGTTATCATAATTGCTTGTTTTGTTATGCGAATCCGGTTTCAGACCATCGCCGGCCGGATAAGCGTGACAGCAAACCACCCCCCGCACGGCAGGATAAAAAGGAGTCAACCGAGAGAAAGGCGATTTAAATCCCCTTTTGACCCCGAAACAAGCGGGCGGGGAAATATTAAAAGATAATAAAAAATGAATATCGGTTCCGTAAAGCTTGACAATATTACCATTTTCGCCCCTTTGGCGGGAATAACAAACTTGCCTCTTAGACTGCTTGCCAAAGAAGCAGGGTGTGCCCTGGTATGCTCGGAAATGATCAGCGCCAAAGGCCTGGTTTACAATTCCGCTAAGACGGTCATGATGCTTGACAGCCACCCAAATGAAAAGCCTTTGTCCGTTCAAATATTTGGAACGGAACCGTCTGTTATGGCAGACGCGGCAGCCAGGGTTGAAGCCTCCGGAGCGGATATCATTGATATCAATTTCGGATGTTCGGTCAAAAAAGTAATAAAAACCGGGGCGGGTGCCGCCTTGATGAAAGACCCCGTACGGTCCGCTGAAATATTAAAGGCGGTCCGAAATAACGTAAAAATCCCGGTCACCATAAAGATCCGGTCAGGATGGGATCAAACGGGTGACCAGGCACTTGCTATTGCAAATATTGCCCGGGACAATGGTGTAAACGCCGTTGTGGTTCACCCCCGGAGTGTAAAGCAGGGATTTCAAGGCAAGGCGGATTGGCCTCTTATTGCGCGGATTAAGCAACAGATAGAAATTCCCGTCATTGGAAACGGGGATGTGGTCTCTCCGGATGATGCCCTTCGGATGCAAAAAGAGACCGGATGTGATGCCGTAATGGTCGGCAGGGGGGCCCTCGGGAGACCATGGATATTTTCCCAGATCCTGGCATTGATCAACGGAGATGAAATCCCGGTAATCAGCCATTTAATCCGTTTTGAAACCATGATACGATATCTTGAAACATCGGTGACTTATCTGGGAGAAAAACGGGCGTGCTTTATGATGCGGAGTCGTTTGGAATGGTTTGTCAAGGGCTTGCCGTACAGCAGCAAATTTCGTCAATCCATTAAGAAAATTATTTCCAAGAATGAAGCGTTGGAACGAATAAGGTCATACCAAAAGACGCTGACAAATGGTTTTTCCCAACGAACTTGACACGCCTCTCGAACTTTGCCATAAAAGGGTCGAGATCTTTGATAAGTGCACCATTTCGTTTGAGTTCAAGACAGGCAAAATTCTAGTAAACTACCACCCGCATAGCGGGTGGCTTTCTTTTCCCGCAATCGACGACCGACACCGATTAACGGACAGATTTAAAGGAAAACGATACATGAAAGAACTGAAGTTTGATGGTCGAATGGTCCCCCGCATTACCTTTGGGTGCGGATGTATTCAAAACATCGGTGATGAAATCAAAGCCCTCAACGGAACCAATGTTCTTCTGGTATGCGATACGGCATTAAGTGTCCTCGGTATTACCGATAAGATTAAAACTATCATTGAAAAAAACGGTATAACAACAGTTGTGTTTGATAACACTGAACCGGAACCTTCCCTGGAGACCGCTGATGAATGCGCCAAGGCGGGTCGTATCGGTCAATGCGATTTCGTAGTGGGGGTGGGCGGCGGCAGCAGCATGGATACGGCTAAGGCGGCAGCGGTTCTTTTAACCAATGAAGGATCGGCCAGGGATTATCAGGGCCAAAACCTGGTTAAAAATCCGGGTGTCACAACCGTCATGGTCCCCACAACTGCGGGAACAGGAAGTGAAGTAACCGGGGTTGCGGTCCTTATTAATCGGGAAAAAAAATTAAAACTGGGAATTAATACCCCATATGTTATTCCTTTCCTGTCATTGCTCGATCCGGAGCTAACGGTTACGCTTCCCCCTCAGATTACGGCCAGTACCGGTATGGACGCATTAACCCATGCTGTGGAATCCTATATTTCAAAAAATTCAACCCCGTTAAGTGAAATATTTTCACTAAAAGCGGTTGAATGTACCGCCAAACACCTTAAGACCGCTGTTGAAAACCCCAATGACCTGGAAGCTCGCAGCCAAATGCTCTTCGGAAGCTGCTTGGCCGGTCTCGCCATCTTAAACGGTGGGGTATGCGCCGCCCATGCCATGTCTTATCCCATGAGTGTATTTCATGGAATCCCGCATGGTGTGGGATGCGGTATTCTTTTGCCGCGGGTAGTTGAACAAAATAAAGAACATGCCGGGGAAAAAATTGTAAAACTCTGGGAAACCGTCAGTGAAGAAAAATCAGCTTCAAAAGAGCAGGCGGCGGACCGATTCATTGACTTTCTGAATGATTTGGTAATATCTACCGGCTTAAATGATCTGTTGAAAAATTATAAAATCACCGCAAAGGAGATTGAAAACCTGTCGGAAAAAACCATGGTCTTATCCGGAGTAATTGCCAACAACCCCGCCCCGTTTACGATCGAAGATGCCAAAACCATTCTCGAAAAGGTATGCTAACGGGAAGAATGATTGAAGCTCCCCGCAGTAAGCTGCGGGGATAGAGTTGCCACTTAATTAAGATACAAGTTAAGCTTAAAGAATTAAAACCGATGATTCGATTCTTCCGCCATGACATCGAGGATCCCCACCGTTTTGTCATCACCCTGGAGCTGGTACCCGGTTCCGAATCCATTGCTCGAACAGTAGATACGGTCATGGGAATGGCAAAAGATGCATATTCGGACGGAAGAATCTCAGCCGTATCCATTACCGATAATCCCGGCGGAAATCCTTCCCTAAGTCCCGATGTTCTCGGCAATGAGATTTTCAAACTGGGAATGGACGTGATTGTCCATTTCACCTGCCGTGATACGAATCGTGTGGGAATTGAAAGCCGGGCCTTACAGCTTGCCATGATGGGAATGAAAAACATCCTGGCCCTGACCGGCGATTATTCCGGAAAAGGATTTGGAGGACAAGGCGCGCCGGTGTTTGATCTGGATTCAGTCAATCTTATCTGCATGCTTTCCATGTTAAGCCAGAGAATTAACGAAGACGGGGATCCTGAAGGTTTTCTTATCGGATGTGCGGTATCCCCGTTTAAACGTATGGAAGGTGAATGCTTTTCACAGTATGCCAAGCTTTGCAAGAAAGTCTCCGCCGGCAGTCAATTCGTTATTACTCAACTTGGCTATGATGTAAGAAAATTCCAAGAACTGATCCAAATAGAGCAAAAAATGGGAATTAAGGTTCCGACCATTGGCGCCTTGTATTTCCTAACCCCTCGAATTGCTCGTATTATGAACAGTGGAAAGATTCCCGGTGCCGTTGTGACCGACAAACTGTGCCACGCAGTTGAAAGAGAATGGACATCTCCGAAACAGGGACGAGAAGTCGCCATTGAACGATCCGCCCGGTTAGGGGCGATACTCAAAGGTTTGGGATACCGTGGAATACACATTGGCGGTATCCAGCGAAATTTTCACACCGTCGGTAAAATCCTGGATCGGATGGAACAAATCGAAAAAAATTGGAAAGATTTTGTTTTCGAATTCGACTTTCCGCAACCTCATGGATATTATTTTTTCAAAAAAAAACCAAAATCCGGTCTATCCGAAGATACGGCCAATGCCGAGAAACTGACACCGCCGATGACTCGGCGCAGACTGTTTAAGCTGATGGAGGATGTACACAACCTGCTTTTCAGTTTCGATTCACCCTTTCAAGAACTGATCGAAAGCATCTGCTTATGGGCGGATAAAAATGCTTTCGGCGATTTGCTCATAAAGCTGCTGGAAGATCCGGCGAAAAAGCTTCTGCTCGACTGCCAAAAATGCGGAGACTGCGGTATAGTGCATGTGGCGTTTTTATGCCCGGAATCCCAATGCCCCAAACATATTCGAAACGGGGCTTGCGGCGGCAGCCATAACGGTATGTGCGAGGTTTACCCGGATAGACGGTGTATATGGTACCGGGCGTATAACCGGTTGGCCACCGCCGGCCGAACCCAGGAAATGGCCAGCGACTGTGTGCCGCCGAGAATGTGGGAACTCAACAAGACTCCATCGTGGGTCAATTTGCATCTGAAGCGGGATCATCAGAGTGCTGCCACGGAGATTACCCGATTCTGCAGCGCCGTAACTTGCAGAATCGAGGTTGACCTTGTGAAGTAATTCCACCGAATCTAAGGTGTAGAAATTATGGGTAATAAACAAGCCAAATTGCATGACCTTATCGACGCTAATAATCCATCGCGCGTTTTGGAAGAAATCAATTACCTTCTAAAGTGTATTTCAAACGATATTAAGAGAGATCGATTTGAAAAAATTTATGCTGACGTTATCCTCCTCTTTGAAGGCAAATTTCCCGGCTACCTTGCAAGTAACACCAAATATCATGATTTGGAACACACGAGCGCGGTCACCCTGGCTGTTTCCAGGCTGATCCACGGTGCCTGTATTAAGGGGCTGGCGTTTGATCCCGATAATATTATTACCACTCTGGCAGCCACCCTTTTTCACGATGTTGGACTAATCCAAACATCTGACGACCCTCATGGAACCGGTGCGAAATATACGATCGGTCACGAGGAAAAAAGTATTGCCTTTTTGAAAAAATACTTTTTAGAAAATCATTTTTCTTCTCAAACCGTCGATATAGGCTCGAAATGTATAATGTGTACCATTCTGAGTTTGCCTCCTAAAGAGATCCCTTTTAAATCGGATGAGACCAAAACCCTTGGATATATGGTGGGATCGGCAGATATTTTGGCACAAATGGCGGACAGGTATTATTTGGAAAAACTCCTTCTGTTATTTCAAGAATTTGAAGAGGCCGGGATCCCGGATTTAGGTTCTGAAATGGAGCTTCTCGAAAAAACTGAATATTTTTACCATACCATTGCTAAAAAGCGACTGCTGAATGATTTTGAGGGGGTCTCCGCTTACATGCACGCCCATTTTTTGGATCGATGGGGTATTGACAAAGATTTATACGACAATTCGATTTCTAACAACATTAATTACATCAGTACTGTATCTGAAAGGTGTCGGGATTCCTATACCTGTTATCTGGACAGTCTCAAACGCGGCGGTATTATAAAAAAAATTTTAGGTTTATAGGCCCAAACCATTGTCGGTAAAAATCGTATGCTGTTTGAGGATGTTAACGATCCCGTGTTTGATTCCAGGCAATCACCCGCGACATGGCCTTGGCCAGTTTATCCAGCGAGTAAAAAACCGGAAATCCGGCTTTTACCAAGGCCGTTTGAACGCCGACAAACTCCTCCAATCCGGTGGGGTCCATGGGCGGACGTAGCGCCGGCAATATCGGTTTCCCTATCACCTGCCTGGCATCAGAAAGAGAATCGACCAACCGTTTCTGAAAGCTTTCCGACATAAATTGATTAATCCCCCAGCGGCTGATCGGATGAAATCCCAAGTGATAAACTATCATATGGATCTCCGGAATCCTCCCGATGATAGACATGGCCTTAGAAACAGCTTCAGGAGAGGACATGTTCGGCGTGTCCAATGGATTGGTAAAAATGCTGCCGTCAACCGGCAAGACCTGTTTTAGCATAGCTTGCGATTCAAGGGAGAGTTTGGGCAGACAAAGCCCTTCTTTCTCCATCACATCACCCCCCAAAACGCTGGGGCCGCCTCCTGCACCGATTATAGCAACTCCCGAGCCTTTTGGCAGAGGGTTGATGAAACGGAGTGCGGTTATAACGTCTATCATCTCGTCCAAGTCATCCACCTGTATCGCTTTCATCTGATGGCACAATGCGTCAAATACGGCTGTGGAAGTGGTCATGCTGGCCGTATGCCCGAAAGCCGCCCTTTTACCGGCTTCTGTTCTTCCACCTTTATATATTACTACCGGTTTTAGATTTGCGGCCTCTTTTAAGGCTGTGATAAAACGCCTTCCGTCTTTTACTCCTTCTATATAAACGGCGATAATTTCTGTTTCAGGATCTTGTGAAAAATATTCGAGCAGTTCAATTTCATTGACATCCAGACCATTTCCATAACTGACCACCTTACTGAATCGCAACCCCCTTTGATCACTGAACTGAACAATATTATTGGCATGCCCCCCGCTTTGAGAAATAAATGCAATGGGACCCGGTTCAAATGATACACCATTAGTGTTGACCAATCCATTTTTGGGGACAAAGAGCCCCACGCAATTAGGTCCGATAATTCGAAAACCGGCTTCCCTTGCCCGTTTCAGCATAGCTTGCTCCAGCTTTGCCCGTTCCGGATAACCGCTTTCGCTAAATCCGGCAGTAAAGAATTGAACCGATTTGACCCCCTTGGCGGCACAATCGTCCAGCAATGCCATAACCGAATCTGCAGGGATGCTGACCACCACATGGTCAACTATCCCGGGTATGCTTTGCAGATTCGGATAGCAGGGCAGCCCTAAAACTTCAGTATATTTTGGATTAACCGGATAAATTGCAGGGCATCCGGCTTCTACTAAACTCATGAGAACTCCTTCTGCGAATCCCATCTTACCTGACGCAGATGCGCCAACAATAGCAACACTTCGAGCAGAAAATACGTCGTCCAATGAAACCGTTTCTTTTTCAGCCGTTTTTATCATATGTCATCTTTCTTAAGTTGCGAGAGTAAACGGGG
>JAUXEW010000069.1 GCA_030620375.1 Desulfobacteraceae bacterium
GTTTAAATAAGCACCGGATTCACTGAAAAGATAAACCCTGGCGCCTTCCACATCATTTCCGGATCGATGGGCATGAATGTTTGCCATTCCCTGGTTGATTGTCACGGTTGTATCTTCAAATTGAAAAGGATTTGACCAGAATTGATATCCCAGATAATCGACCCTGACCGTATATGGCTGATCCGGCAACCGAAAGGCTACCCGGCCGTCCGCATCCGTGGTCCGACGTTGGCTTAAATATGATCCGGACGGTTTGAAAAGATATACCTTAAGCCCTTCCAGCGGTGCCTGGGCCTGATAATATCCTTCTACGGAAACCGTCACATCTTTGGTATCTATCATAAAGACCTCTACAAGCGTGTCCGGAATCGTATAGACATCTGTCCAGAACTGATACCCCAGATGATCAACCCGTATTTTGTAATTGCCGTCAGCCAGGTCAAACGTCACCCAACCTTCACTGCTGGTGGTGCCGCTTAGATTAAGGTATGCACCTTGCTCGCTGAAAAGATAGCATTTAACCCCGACAAGCGGATCCGATTCATTCTCCAACACGGTGAGCGACAACCTGCCGCCGCCGGTACTTATCTCGATGGGGTTTGTCTGGTCTGCGGCCAGTGTCTCTTCGCCGCTCCAGTATTGGCTTCCCTGGTAGTCGGCCCGGAAGTTATAAATTTCTGCGGGAAAGCTGAACAAGGCGTTTCCGTCCGCACCTGTTGTCTGATGAAAATTTAAATAGGCGCCGGTCTCCGAAAACACATAAACCGGTATGCCTTCAATCGGCAAGCCGGCACCGGTTACCGTGATTTGGGCATCCGCCATGGGAATTTCAATGTCTGCGTCCTGGGCGATAATCTCATCCGACCAGAACTGATGCCCCAACCAGTCGGCCCTGACCTTGAACGCTTGATCCGGTAGACTGAAAACAACTTCACCTTCACTGTCCGTCACCTGATATTGGTTTAAATAACTGCCGATGGCAGTGAAAAGATATATTTTTATGCCTTCAATCGGCTCTGATGCTCCCTGAAACATGCCGGAAAGCGTAATTTTGACATCCTGATGAAAAAGGGTATAGGTATCCGACAGAATGGACGGAACATTGTAGACGTTTGTCCAGAATTGGTATCCAAGATGATCGACCCGTATTTTATAATCACCGTCCGCCACATTAAAGGACACTTTTCCGTCACTGCTGGTTGTATCGTTTAGATTGAGATATGCCCCGGAATTGCTGAAGAGATAACACGTTGCATCCACAAGCGGATCGGTTTCGTTTTTTAATACCGTAAGCTCGAATGTTCCCCCGCCGGCACTGATTTCAACCGGATTCATCATATCCGCTAAAAGCGTTTCTTCACCACTCCAGTATTGGTTGCCCTGGTAGTCGGCACGGAATTTATACGATTCCACGGGTAAGTGAAAAAATGCGTTCCCTTCCGGATCGGTAGTTTGAGAACGGTTTAAATACGCCCCGGACACTGAAAACAGATAAACCTTAACCTCCTCGATGGGTTGACCGTTACCTGTAACCGTGATTTGAGCGTCCGCCATGGGAATCATCACTTCGGCATCCTGGTTGATAAAATCTTCCGACCAGAACTGTTGACCCAAATAGTCGGCCCGGGCAGTATATATCTGTTCAGGAAGATGGAACCAGACACATCCGTTATTGTCTGTTGTCCGTGACTCGTTCATGTAGGACCCGGATGGTGTAAATAAATAGACGTTCACCGCTTCAATCGGCTCATCTATTGACTGAAATGACCCCTTCACCATTACGGAGATATCGTTATGGGGAATTGTCAAATCAATTTCCGTATCCTGATCGATGAATGTATCGATACTCCAGAACGGATAACCAAGGTAATCGGCACGGACTTTAAATATGCCTTCGGGCACGCAAAATTCCACAATACCGGTCTCACCGGCAACCTGATTAAGGCTTAAATAACTCCCGTTTTCACTAAAAAGATATACCTTGATTCCTTCCATGGGAGTTTGGGCGTCTTCCCGGAAAGTAACTCGAAAAATCCCCCCTCCTGCCTGGATGGCCACAATATTCGCGCCACCGGTTGTAATGGTTGCTATGCCGCTGAAGTATTGGTTCCCCAGAATATCCGCCCGGAACATAAAGTTCGCACCCACGGGGAAATCAAAATTAACATTGCCGTTTTCATCGGTCTCACCGCTAACACTTAAATATGAGCCATTTTCTGTAAACAGGTAGACCTTTATGCCCTGGGCAACACCCGTTGAGGTGGTCACATTGACTTCAACCGGTTCCATTTCAATGATCAAATCCGATCGAACTTGATCGGGCAAAGTCATGGGATCGGTCCAAAAATGATGTCCCAGAAAATCGACCCTGAATTTGTAATTCCCTGCTTGAAAATCATTCGGATTAAAATGCGCAACTCCCTGATCGTCCGTCACCGCGGATTTCCCCGTATAAGATCCGGTTTCGGTAAACGCGTATGTGTTTAACCCGGCTATTCCCGCCCATGTTTGGCTTATCACCGTAACGGATATGTCTTCCTCGATGACATATTCAAAAGCCACGGGTTCGCTCTGATTTCCGGCAACGTCGATGCATATGACTGAAAGCACTGTCGTTTCTGCGATCTCTATGGGGGCGTCGTAGCAAAGCGAGGTTATTGTCGGGATGCTGCCGTCGAGGGTATAATAGATATCAGCCGGCTCATCGGTCAAAAGAGCAACCTGGACAATATTGCCGTAGAAGCCGGGGCCGGGTTCGGGTTCCACATTCGGCGGTGTGCGGTCTATTGTAATGAGTGCGGGTGCATATACGGATTGGGAAGACGATCCGTCAGTAATGGTTGCATACAGATAAAAGCCGCCTTCCAGGTCTGAAACATCCCACTCATATTGATCATCAGGACCCTCGGGATCTTCTTCCAGATCGCCCGCAATCAGAGTGCCGTCTATTCCCGAATTATCCGTGTCGAAATATAATGTGATGACCGCATTGCTGTCCGGGTCTTCGTCTTCCCACTGAACGAACACGATTTGATCCTTCGTAACCAAATCCCCGGCAGGCGCCGCAAAGGTTATGGCCGGCGGATCATTGATGCCGTCATCTTTGACAAAAAAATAAAAAACAGGCGTCCATTCACCGGTCATGCCGTGCTCATCAATGGATTGCGCTTTCCAATAATACGGATGGCTGTCTTCCAAGAGGGGAATGACAAACGGTTGTGATTCAGGCACATCACCTGAATACATTTCTTCCGTCAGAAGAGCGTCGCCGTAAATCTCGATTCGATAGGTTATTGCATCATTGTCAGGTTCGACCACCGGTGCCAATAGAAGTTTAGGCGTCAACGTGTCAACCCATGCATTTTCCCCTGGATTTTTTATGGTGGGACAGGGTGGAGAATCGTTCGTCGTATTGACAAAAAATATTCCGCACGCCCAGGGACTTTCCGCGGCGCCGTCACCGGCCTTTACCCGCCAGTAATATGTTGTGTTATCGGTAAGGCCCGAAACAGGCCATTGGACTGAAACGGTTGTGCCGAATATCTCTTCGGAAGTTTGTTTTACCGGGCTGTCAAAGGTAGGGACCGTATCCAGCTCAAAAACATAATACAAATCGTCGTTTTCAGGATCCGTGGAAACGGCCGCCTCAATATCCAAATCCTGCCGATCTATCTCACTATTTTGCGCCGGCCATAGTATTTCAGGGACGGTCGGAGATGCATTTGAAGTCTGGACATAGAACGAAGACATGAGTTCCGCCGTTTCACCGTTTCCCTCCGAAACCGTTGATTTCCAGAAGTATTCGGCATCGTCGTCCAAGGGGGGTGAAACCAGTGCGGACGTGGTCCCGTTTTCACCTTCTAAAATATCATCAAATGATGCAACGGGCAGGGTCATACTGCTGTCCGAATATACTTCAAATGCATATGTCAGTAAATCTCCATCCGGGTCGTTGCTGTTTGTCACTTCCAAAACCGGCGTCCGGGTACCGACATCACTGTTTTCAGCGGGATAACTGATATGCATTTCTCCCGGTGCATCATTTTGAAGATTGACGAAAAATGACCCATAATTCCACAGACTATGGGCAGTGCCGTCACAAGCCCGGACCCGCCAGTAATACCATGAATTGTCTTTTAGTCTGACCGTTACCGGCCATGATGTCGTCGTTGTAGTTTCCGCGACGTTTAAATTCTCATCCACCTCTTGGGTTAACTGTGGATCTTTGAACACCTGGAATTCATAAAACACATCATCCCCGTCCGGATCGATGCTGTTTTCGATGATCAGGTCAGGTAATTGACTGTTCACATGACTTTCTTCGGACGGAAAAATAATGTAGGGAAGGCCGGGTGCATGGTCGTTTTCAGCCGGATTTGTCCCAAGCAGATACTCTTGCAGATCCGATATGCCGTCACCGTCAAAATCACCCGTACCGTCACGACTCAAATCACCGAAATTCCCTATTTCCCAGTCGTCCGCCATGCCGTCGCAATCCGCATCCCATTCCGGGCATATGGCTATGGTCGTGACGGCAGTGTCGGTCAACAGGCCGTCGGATGCTTCGAACGTAACGATATAGGTTCCGGCCTGTCCGATCTGCGAGGTCCAATCGAATATTCCCGTACCGTCATTGTTGTCCGTGAAATTCGCTCCCGCGGGAAGTGTTGCAGCTAAAAGAACGGGGATCGTTCCGTCGGGATCCGAGGCCTCCACAATGAATGACATTGTTTGCCCTTCGGCACCGACTTTATCCGGTATGAATTGAATCACCGGCGGTTGCGGCATTGATTCGTATTCATCAAAGACGATGGTGTATGAACCGGTGGTATTCACATCAAACAAGTTTAAGAAATAATTCCAGGAATGGTCCTCGTTTCGCGTTTTGGAAAGCCAGGTATTTTCCGGCTTTATCACTTTTCCATCGGACCGAATTGCCGCAATCCGTCTTTTCCCGCCGTCATGAGGATCCGGAACCCGGACAAACATGCAGCCCGCCGTATCGGGTATGGACAGCGCATAGGCGGTTTCGGATCCTGTCTGGTATTCGAAATTCAGCAAGGCGTTTGATGATTGATCGGTTACCGCGGCATCCGTTGCATCGGATTCATATACAATAAGACCGTTTTGGCCGGCCGCCAAAAAGTCGGTAACCGCGTCTCGTCCGGGAAGATCCACGATGACGTCTTGAATCAGAAAATGTGTGTTTATTTCATTGATGAGCGAAGTGGAATCGCCTCCCAGTTCGTCGGAATGTGAAAATTTCGCATCAAATGCCGTAAATTTTCCGGAGAGGCTGCACGTCATGACCCACCTGCCCACCGAAGCACCGCCTGAAGGCATATCCCCGAAATCGATCAGCAGGCTGTTTGGAACCATGACACCGTTGACTTCACAACTTGATATAACAAAACCGACCAGCAGTCCTTGATCATTTTCCACAATTTCAGGCTGCGCCGAATCGATCTTTAAATCTTTTGCCGTTCCGTACCCGTTGTTTTTTACACGAACACCCAAAGTAAAAGGGATCGGCGGCTCAATCTCCGGGGTCCAGGCGTCGTCACCGAATACGTCTTTTGTTAAAAAATAATCGAGTTCAAGTTCCGGCATGGGTTTGACAATGATATAATCCGGTGTGACAATCATTGAATGCTCTTCACCACCGATCGTGTAATTGAGTTTTGCCCCGACAAAATACAGGGTGCCGCTTCCCAGGCCGTTTGCGGCGCCCGGAGATGGGATGATGAGCCAGTGCAGATCCGATGCGGAAGACGGGGAGACCGGATCGATCTGCCATGATCCGTCGCCGTTGTCCGTCATATTTCCCGAGTCTTCCCGAATAAAGAATACCGCGCCGGTATTATTCGGATCAGAACTTGCCCATACGGGATTCTCTTCTTCATCGCTAAACGTCACTTCCACTTTCAGGTCTTCAAGTGTGACGTGAGACAACCCGTTATTGATTCGCATATGCGCGTCGAAGGCCTGCCTTTCTAAAGTCAGTTCCTGTTTAATTTCTATTTTGACTTCAGCGCATACGGATTCTTCCGCAGATGTGATTGCCGGGAAACAGCCGATCAGCAACACCAGGAGTATGGACCATAAATGTATGCAACTTTTCGCCAAACATGATTTGGTGGGATTTGCTATTTTCATTTTTCTCTCCGGGTTGCCATAGGAAATTTTCATCGGTATTAAATAAGCCCCGTTCCCCTATCTTTTCAAAACCTTTAGAAATCTGGATGCCGGATCAAGTCCGGCATGACGAGCAAACTTTGGCCTCTCAAGGTTTTTTTATTTCTTTGATCGGACGAGGACTATTATGAACACAGTGCATCAACATTATGTTTTACTTTATTTGGTTTGCTGATCCCGTCTCGCTGAAGCGGGATGGGAAATGCATTCATATTAAGAATCCATTTTTGCGCTTAACGCTTTATGTGAAACCCGAAACCGTTCAAAAAGCGGAAACGGGCGGTCAAATGATTCACCATGGACGTACATGGCAATATATGCGGTATGTTGCGTTAAGAATTTCTTTTTCTGCGGGTCGGCGATCCGCCATGTTTTTCCAAGGCAAAATTCCGCCCAGTTATGATAATCAATGGGCTTCAAAACAGTATCCCGAGTGCAGACATAGCCTCCGATAACCCTTGCCGGTATTTTGGCCGCCCGACACAGGGCGGTAAAAAGTGCCGCATATTCCGTGCAGTCCCCTTCCTTTTGACGAAAAGCGTACAATGCACCCATAGCGGCATCGGAATAACCGCTGTATCGGATATGTTTTGAAACCCAATTGTAAAATCGAGAGACGGTTTTTATCTGCGTTTGGGCAGTTAATTTCCGGGATTGTTCCATAATTGCGGGATGATCGGACTCAATGCCGGATTCAGGCCCGAGAAATAGTGCCGAATCAGGAGCTGAAGTGGTATTGGCAGTAGCATCTGAAACCAAAATATCGGCCGTAACGGTAATCACCCGGCAGGCATATGGCGGAATTTTTTCCAGCGTAAAGCAAAGCGCTTGATTTCCCATCCGGTCTTGGATGATCTTGTAAGGATGAGACGCCTCTATATTTACACAGCGTTGATTTGATGTTTGGTTAACCGGGGCAAAGGTCCAAAAATCCGCGCTTTCAACCAATCGCTCGGTTGTATTTTGAATAGTGAAACCATAACGTATTTTTCTGAAAAGCGCCCTGTCCGACACCGCCCCATCGTCGGATAACGGCTTGCCTGGCCCTGAGATTATGATGCCGATGATCAACCCGATGATTAAAAGAGAGGGGATTATATAAAGGGTTTTATACAAAATATATACCTCTATTAACTCTTAATGCTATTTTTTCTAATGGTTATTGATTATTTTATATAATTAACCTTGTTGATAAAAACAAGCAAAAAATTAAGATATAGAGCCTCCGCATAAATTTATTTGAGGCTATTGCGCGTGTGAATGAATACCATTTGATCGATTGATATGCTTACTTTTTAACCAGCGGTCCCCCTGCTTCAGCGTCCCCTCTGCTTTTACAATCTTGTGATTCTTTTTTGGTCAAGAGTGATTCCATTTGTAATCTGAAAAAATTTAAGATAAAAATAAAGCTCCCCGCCGCAAGCGGACGGGGTATTAAAAAAATACAATAAAAATTTAGAGGTTTTGGAATTAACGAGGAACGCCGACTATGGAAAAAAATAGTGAAACTTCAGACACCCGCATTTTGCTTGTCCGCCATGGGGAGACTGAATGGAATCGGACCGGGAAATTTCAAGGCAGGAGCAACATACCCTTAAACCAAAATGGAAAAAACCAGGCAAACGCCCTGGCGTTAAGATTAAAAGACGAATCTCTTTCGGTCATATACGCCAGTCCGCTGGCTCGGGCTATAGAGACGGCACGTCTCATAAAGGTCTACCATCCTTCAGCGACGCTTATCGAGGAAGACGGGTTTATGGAAATGGATTTGGGAGATTTCGAAGGAATGGACGGCAAAAAATGGGCTGCAGAACATCCGGATTTTCTTAAATCCTGGTGGAAAAGCCCTGGAACAGTTAAGATGCCGGGCGGGGAAAGTTTTAAAGAAGTCCAGGCTCGGGCCGTCAACACATTAAGCCGCATTCTTCAGCTTCACCCATCCGAAAGCACCGTATTGATCTGCAGCCACAATTTTGTAATCCTCAGCCTGCTGTGCTTTGCCATGGACATCTCTCTTGATAAGTTCAGAGAGTTGCGTCTGGAAACCGGAACGCTGAGCATCCTTTATAAGAAGGGAGAGAAGATGTGGATGGAAGAAATGAATATACGGCCGCAAATGTAAAACAACGCCTCTCATATCCTGAAACCTTTGGCTTAGTGAATAATATTTTTAGGCCTTGACTAGAACATCGATCTATTTTTGAAAGGGCACTGATTTGTTTTGCGTAAAAACCGGGGGCTGCCAACGGCAGCCCTATTCTGCCTTAAAGAGTCAGATGTTGTGGCCACTGGCAACCGCCACCTGATCCTGATTCCTGATTTTCCAGTCATACTCACACATCCAGCCTTTACCTGTCTTCTTTTTGCTCGTAATTTCCGCTTCCATTCTTATACTGTCATCAGCGTAAACAGGGGCATGAAACCTTAGATTGTCTGTGCCTATATATGCGATAACGTCAGATAGAAATCCCGACTGGATTAACAAGCCATAGGCAATGTTAAGGCTGCACACGCCGGGCAGGAGTTGAGATTTCCATCCGCTTTCCTGAGCAGCCTTCTCACTCAAAAATTGCGCGGCATAATCTCCGCCCATAAGCGCACCCATTTCGATATCGGTTCTTGAAACTATTCGAGCTTTGGTGGTTGTTTTATCACCTACTTCCATTTTTTGTATTGGCTTTCTCCAATCATCCTCAACATAATGTGTTCCCATTT
This sequence comes from Desulfobacteraceae bacterium, assembly GCA_030620375.1. GTDB lineage: Bacteria > Desulfobacterota > Desulfobacteria > Desulfobacterales > UBA5616 > JAUXEW01. Next base: position 8,911 of record JAUXEW010000069.1, read on the forward strand.
TTTCCTCCTTTGATGGCGTCGCGCCCTTTTCGGGACATCCTTATCGTTTTAAAAGTGAATTATTTAAATATGAGCTGCAGACAACCCTTTTTAAACGTAAGCTCCACAGGATCGGGGTCCACGTCACAGAGCGGGTGGCCGCCCACCTCATCGATTAAGTCTTCACTGACATACAGGTTATCAAGATGCCGGGTGTTGGGAATAAACATCCAGCGACGATCCCCGTATCGCTCCCTTATCCGCCGGATCAGAATTTCATCGGTGGGCAAGGTCGCGGGAATTTTTGCCCGCTCCATATCTCCGGTGGTGAATACATTGATAAACGTTTTTTCTTCATCAATGGCATCACGCAAACGCCGGGTAATAAAGTCCGCCAGCCCCACGCCGATGGCGTTGCCTTGTGACGCTTCGGACAACGAAAGCGCGGCAATAATCCTGATTTCCGGTTTCACAAGGTCTTCGAAACCTTTTACACCGCGAAAGCCGATCACATTCGTATCCATTCCTGTCCCGCTGTAAGTTTTCCCAATGGCGCCAACCACCAGGACATTAAGGTCATCCACCGGAAGACAGGGAAAATAATAACGGTGACGTTTTAGGAGGTACGGTTCCTTTTCGCCTATTTCATCCGAATGCAACGCGTGAATTTCCGCGGTTTGCTCAAAACCGTCTTCCAGAATGGCAAGACCTCCCAGAATTTTACCCGAGCCCAGGATCATCCGGCCCATTTCCATGAGCATATCCTTCATTTTTGGTGAAGGCGTATTATGAAAGGTCTCTGCAGATCGAATTTTTCCCATCCCCACGACCATCATCTTCATCAAACCGCTCTGCACCGGTCCCGAAAAACAGGTGTGCAGCTTAATCCGGTTGAGCACCAGAACCCCCGCGGCATTGTAGCAGAACCTGTCCATGTACACGTCTCCGGTGCTGACCGTACCGAGTTTTACAACCGCCATACCGGACCGGATTTCCATGTTCATGGCCGCTTCGGTTATTCCCAGAGATTCCACCATGTTTCGCTGGCCGGCGGCTGTCGCTCCGTTATGAGATCCCATGCAGGGTACAATGAACGGATTTGCGCCGTGCCGGCGTAACCAGTCGCCGGCTGCCCTGGTGATGGTGGCGATATTGGAAATACCGCGACTCCCTGCCGTGATGGCGACATCTCCCTGTGGAACCCGGATATTCAGGTTGTCTAATTGGTGATATACGGCAGCGCTTAAATCCGTTAGCGAATTTGAAATAAGATGTTGACGGACTTTATAGAGTTTCATGGTTCGTCACTTTTGCGGCCGTTCGAAATAATCCTTTTGCCATAGTTGACGTTGCCATTTCAGCCCTGGCTGTATATATTTTCCGGACAGCGTCCCGGATTTCCGGGTTTTCCGGTTCAACACAAATTGCCCAATCCAATAAATGGCAAGCCAGCCGGTAATTTCCTTCTGTCGCCAGTTCTTCGGCCCTCGTGGCGAGCTTATCCGCCCCACCGGCCATTTTAGCGATCTCTTCAGCCTGCTCTTTTTCAGGAGCCGGCATTAAATGAGACGGTGTGCCGTCATACCAGCCACCGTAAAACCGCCATATGTTGCGGACGATAAATTCCGGCTCATCATACACCGGATGCAGGTACGGCTTTTTTAAAAGTTCTTCCGGCGCTTTTACGGTATGGATGATCGTATCCAACGACTCTCCCTTGTTCATAAGCGCCACCGTTTGATCGTGAATGGATTCCAGAAGGGTTGCCGTATCGTCAAGCGCCTGTTTAACCCGATCATGCCCTATAATCAGCACGCCATGCCCCGGGGCCAAAATCTTCGGCTCCATTTTCATCATCTCACGTAATCCATCCGCCCAATCCTTTGCGTATCGTTGGACTTTCTGGGGATTCCCGGCATTGGGAACGGCCCAAATAAAAAGATCTCCCGTACAGAGCACCCGGGTATCCGGGAAAAATACCCAGGTATGGTCATCGGTCTCTCCACGGGAATGCCGTATGACCACTTTTACCCCACCGACTTCGATATCCAGGCTTTCCCGGTACAATTGATCCGGCGGATCGTATTTATCCGGAAAATTGACACCCTCTTCACCGCCAAAAAACTGCCTTTCATTGATGATCTTATTCCAGTTAACCGTATCACAATACCGCTTAAAGCGAGGCAAGATATTTTCTTGGGCGATAACATGGGGAAGTGCCCAATTGTTAGCACCGGCCTCATCCGTATAGGAAGATACACCAAAGACATGGTCTACATGGCCATGGGTAAAAATCGCGGTGTTTAACCTCTGCTGAGTAACTTCCCGCACGGTTTTGAACTTAATCTCAACGTCCATAAATGCGCTGGGGTCCACAATGATCAACCCGTCGTTTGTCTCCCGGATTACGGAATTACTAAACCCTTTTATAAACCATGTGTCCGGGGCGATTTTTACAATCCCGTGAGGTGGATCAAACGGATGAAGATCATAAGTGGTTTGTTTACCGGTCCAGAGTGCTTCCGCAAGTTCATTGATTGATTCCATCGTAAACCTCCTTTTTTAGTAATAATA
>JAUXEW010000108.1 GCA_030620375.1 Desulfobacteraceae bacterium
CCCATATCGACCATCATTTTTGTCAGCGAAATGACCAATTCATACCATTTGCTGTTACCCAGTCTTTTGGTCTGTTTCCTATCTTATCTTGCTTCTCAAAAATGGACGATCTACGTCAAGCAGGTGGAGAACAAGATCCAATCTCCCGCTCATGCCGGTGATTTTTTTGTAGATGTTTTAGAAACCATAAGGGTGAGCGACCTGATACATCTTTTAAAAAAAGTGGATCTTATTCCTCAGGACATGACGTTTCTGGAGTTTAAAAAGTATTTTTCCGAGACGAAGCAGCGATACTTTCCTGTAATGGATCAGGATAAACGAATGATCGGCATATTCACGAGTACCGATATTCGAAGTGTCATTTTTTCAAGAAGTATCGAAAACCTGGTAGTGATGAGAGATATTGCAACGTCTGACATTATCGTAACGACACCTTCAGAAGATTTGAATACGGTGCTGAAGAAATTTACCACCAAAAATATTGATGGCATTCCCGTGGTCCAAGAAGACGATCATCAGATTCTTCTCGGCATGCTTTATCGGAGAGAAGTGATCGCATTTTATAACCACCGCATTGATAATATGAAAAAGCAGTCAAGAGATTAAACCAGGCTGACGCCCTCAATCTTTTATGAAGTCATCAATATCGTACCTTCATAAGGAATAACCCTTGCGGCGGTGCCGTAATTCCGGCTTGAGATCGGTCTCTGGAATCCAGAATCCGCTTGAAATCATCCGGTGTAATTTTACCGGTCCCCACGTTGACAATCGTTCCGACGATATTTCGAACCATAAACCTTAAAAACCCGTCTCCTTCGATTTCAAGCATTACCATATCCTTCTCTCGATAGAGGCGAAAAGAAATTATCCGCCTAACGGTTGTGTTGACAATGCTTCCCTGGCCTTGAAACGCTTTGAAATCATGGGTGCCGACGAGGTGTTTCCCGGCTATTTGCATGGGGGATAGATCAAGCTTTTTTCTGATGTGCCATGCATACTGGCGATAAATAGCCGCGGGAATGGTTCGATTTAAGATTCGGTATTGATAGACTTTACTCTTTACGTGAAATCTGGCATGGAAATCGTCGTCAACCAAAGCGCAATTTATGATGACAATATCTTGCGGTAATATACTATTTAATGCTTTTACAAAAATTTCAGCGGTATGCTGCGTATCGCAATGAAAATTCGCCGTCTGCCCAAAAGAGTGGACCCCGGCATCTGTTCTGCCGGATCCGGTCAAGGGAATATGTTTCCCCATCATTGTGGCCAGTGCTTTTTCAATTTCACTCTGGATGGTCAAATCGTTGTTCTGTCGCTGCCAGCCATGATAGGCACTGCCGTCGTATTCTATGATAAGCTTAAAGTTTGTGGTCATAAAAGAGGTTCATACTGTAACGAAAATGATAGGTCAATAGTTTAGGGGCCCTTTATTTTTCCCGCAATGCGGGTGGCGGGTTACAAAACCGGCTGACTTTTTACAAGCACATCAGGATTGACAATAATATAAAAATGTTGTCAAATGAAACACTTTGGCTGACGGGTTGATTGTTTACCTTCTAATTTACTGCAGGATGAAAAAAATGGAAAATAATAAATGTCCGGGATTTAAAGCGGCGGGGATTGCTTCGGGAATTAAGAAAAGCGGGGCCTTGGACTTGGGCTTAATTGTTTCAGAAAAACCGGCAGTCGTTGCCGGAGTATTTACGAAAAACCGTGTAAAAGCGGCGCCAGTCATTCTTGACCAGGAACGGATTCAATCCGAAAAATGCCGGGCTGTAATTGTCAATAGCGGTAATGCCAACTGTTGCAACGGTAATGAAGGGATCATAAACGCCGAGCAAATGGCACGATTCGCGGCAGCGGGGCTTGGGATATCTGAAGAACTGGTGCTGGTATCCTCCACCGGTGTGATCGGCGAACCGTTGCCGATTGACAAAATTGAGGCCGGCATTCCCAAGCTGGTTAAGGCGCTGGTACCGGATGGCTTTATCGATTTTGCCGAGGCGATTATGACGACGGACACCGTGCCGAAGATTGTATGCAGGAAGGGTGAATTGAACGGAAAGTCCTTTACGGTTCTTGGCGTAGCCAAAGGGGTCGGAATGATCCATCCTGACATGGCGACCCTGCTCGGCTATGTTTGTACCGATGTTCGAATGGAAGCCGAACTGCTGAAAAAAATGTTAGTTACAGCAACAGAGCGATCCATTAACCGAATTACCGTTGATGGTGATACCAGCACCAATGATACGGTTTTGATCATGGCAAACGGCAAATCCGGGGTGGTGATTAATGATAATGACGCGGTTCAATATTTTCAGAACCTTCTGGATCAGGTTATGATTGAACTGGCCAGACTGTTGGTAAAAGACGGCGAGGGGGCCACCAAGCTGGTGGAGATCGTGGTTAAAGGGGCTTTGTCCGATGATGACGCACTTAACGTTTCCCGGACCGTGGCCGGGTCCAACCTGGTAAAAACCGCCTTTTTTGGTGAAGACGCCAACTGGGGACGAATCATCGGCGCGGTGGGTCGGGCAAACGTTCCCGTAGATGCGGACCGGATCGATATTTTATTTGACGACGTAGTGATGGTGAAAGGCGGTAAGGGATGCGGCAAAGAGATTGAGGCCGAAGCCACATTGGTTTTAAAAAAACCTGAGTTTGTTGTAACCGTTAATTTGAATTTGGGTAAGGGGACGGCCTCAGTGATGACTTGTGACTTTTCAATAAATTATGTGCGGATTAATGCCGATTATCGGTCGTGATGATGCTGTTATCGGTTATAGAGGGTCCGATGAACACGCTATGCGAGCGCCAACCGCTCAGCTTGCCGCAGGGAGGCTTCAATTTTTTATGGCCTTAATGCGACTTCAAAAATTTCTTTCCGTTGCCGGGTATTGTTCAAGACGTAAAGGAGAAGAATTAATTGCCGCCGGCCTTATCACGGTGAATGGAAAGGTTGTCACCGAACTGGGTACAAAGGTAGATTCTAAAACAGATCATGTGGCGGCAGGAGGAAAATCCGTCACGATTGAACAATCGCTGGTATACGTTGCATTGAATAAACCCAGGGGTTTTGTCAGCAGTTGCCGACAGCCTGAAGAAAAGATTGTTCTCGATCTGATAGATATTTCTGAACGGATATATCCGGTGGGAAGGCTGGATAAGGATTCTACAGGGCTTCTGATTTTAACCAACGACGGGAGGCTTCATCATCGTCTTTCGCATCCCTCTTTTGATCATGAAAAAGAGTATGAAGTAGCGGTGGAAAAGCCGATTTCGGACAGGGCACTGCGGGCCATGGAAAAGGGAATGCCCTTAATGGGAAGTAAAACCAGACCGGCTGAAATAACCCGATTATCTCCCAGACTTTTTCGAATTGTTCTTAAAGAGGGGAAGAACCGGCAGATCAGACGGATGGTGAGAAAGGTGGGAAACCGCGTAGCCCGGTTGAAAAGAGTCAGGATATCCAGTCTGAAACTGGGCGGGCTTAAAGAAGGCGCCTGGCGGCATCTTAAAGCAAATGAGAAAGAGGCGCTATTAAAAATAATGCCCCCCGCATAGCGGGTGGTGGCTTGCCGCCGTCTAATCGACCATTGTTATTGCGTACTTTTCTATTAGACTTTTAATGGAAACGGGCAGACTTTCACGCCTTTTTCTTAAATCCGGCAGGACAACCTTCTCCGTAATTTCTTTCAGTGATAGCGTTTCCCATTTCATTATCTGTTTGTATTCATGTAAAAATATCCTTGGCGGACCATCCTTCCGAGTTCCGCTAATCAGATCAAAACAAAGTTTTGCCAGATAGAGAATGCTCACATTTGCTGTAACTTCCTTTGGCAATTTTGACGGCCTTGAAAACTCCGGAAATTCCTGGTATTGGACCGTTTCACAGATCATGGCAGGAAGATTCCATCCATCCAGTAAAAGTGCTCCCAGTGCTGCGTGGTCGAGGGCATCAATAAAAACAGAGAGGTTTGGATTCCTTTTTATAAGTAACGCTGCGACACTTTCTCCGATATTGTGGAGTAGCCCGATGGTTGCCATATGAACCGGCATGCCGATTCCAGAAGACATTGACAACGTGAAAGCGATGTACGAAACGGCCAGGGCATGTGAATGCAGTTGCCGGAAGCTTTCTGTGTCAGGCATGGTACGGCGAATTCCTTCAGCGACCACCAACTGATAAAGGGATCTAAATCCGAGTAAAAGCACGGCACTGTTAATGTCAGAAACTTTTTGCTGAAGTCCGTAATAGGAAGAATTTACGGTTTTCAGTACATCGGCAACCAAAGACGGGTCCTGTTTAATCAACCCAACGACATCACTCGAGGACGTTTCTACATCCACCAGTTTAGTCGCGAGGGAATGGACAAAAACCGGCAGTTGGGGAATTTTGCTTATTATATTCCGAATCAGTTCCGAATTTCGGTAATCGGGTATTCGGTCGGCTCTCTCGGTATACAGGCTATCGACCAGAGTTAAATTTTTACCCGCCAGTTCCGATTTTTCGGTTTCAAGCAGGTCGGCTCGATCGACGGCTGTCTCGGCCATACGCTTATAGAAAAAGAATTGGGTTTTGTAGTCCAGAGACGTCATGGCGATTCTATCCATGGCCATGACAACAGCGGGTTCACTGGCAACCGCTGATGAGAACCTCGGTTGGTGGCGGACAAATTCCACAATACCAACCATATCACCACGACCGAACACTGCGGATTTCTGGAACAGATCAGGCGCATACGGCATGACCCTGATCTTTCCCTCCAGGACCATATAGATCGACTCGCCGCTGTCCCCTTTATTGAAAAGCGTCTCACCTGTCTGCAGCCGCCTTATAGTTGCCAATTGGTATGCGAGGTTGATTTCTTTTTGGCCAAGATCCTTGAAAATCGATGCAAGCTCTTTCTTTCTTACTTCCGAGTCCTTACTCCCGGGGCTGCTTTCATTCTTTTCCTTAACATCGACGCCGCTTATCCGCTGGTTTTTCGACCGGCCAAATAAAGCCATTTTGTTTACCTTTTTTGTTATACCGGGTCAATATACCGATAGTAAAGGTGTTGGTGTCTCTAAATTGTGAGGGGTGTTGTTTGAGTGAGTGATTATGTCAATAATCGAATGGATTGTCAATAAAAAATAATGGGTTAATGGATAATCGATGTAAACAAGGCCTGCCGGCGTGCCAACTTATATCCATAATTTTACTTATGAACAGGATCGGGAGAACAACTACAATTCGGGGAGTCGCAGGTAATCGCCTTAAACGGATCTGGGGATATTGATTTATTTAAACTGGCCTGACGTCCCGTCACTTTAGATTTAAAACCGGCCTGAATGCTTCTAAAAATCGGTTTTACTGAAAGGAGCAGGAGGATTACGGCGCCTGTCCATTTGGCCCAATACGGCATAAACTCTGCCGCCTGCCCCACAACGGCTTTGGCGGAAAGACCTGAGAGCGCATAAAATTGATCCAAAATCAGACCGAACATTACGGCGGATAGTGCGATGGTCGTAAGGTAAATCGCAGTTGCCCGTTTACCCAATATGCCCAATAAAACCGTAATGGAAGTGACATTGGTTGCCGGTCCGGCCAGAAGAAAAACCAACGCAGCGCCCGGGCTGACGCCTTTAAGGATCAAAGCCGCTGCAATGGGTGTCGATGCCGTTGCACAAATGTACAGGGGAATACCGACAGCCAACATGATCAACATAGACGGTAGCCCCCCTCCGAGATACCGGCTGATTGCCTCATCCGGGATGAATGTCGTGATCATACCGGCTAATAGCAAGCCAACTGCGAACCAGCTTGCTATATCGCCCCAGACATCTGTGAAGGCATAAATCAACCCGGTTTTTATCTTTTCCAAAAAGGAATGATGTCGCCGATGTTCTTTCGGCGAACAATCCTGCCCGTCACAACACCCATCTATCGGGCAGATTAGATTCGGATGCACCCTTTCCTGATCGTTTTGTTTGTGGAAAAGGTTTTCCGATATACCAGCGGTGATAGCTGAAAAAAAGGCAACTATCGGTCTGGCAATCGTCATTACCGGATCAAGCAGAGCATAGGTTATGGCGATTGAGTCTATTCCTGACTCCGGTGTGGAAATCAGGAATGCTGCCGTGGCGCCGTTGTTGGCCCCTTGCTTTTTTAAGGACACGGCTGCCGGTAAAACGCCGCAAGAGCACAACGGCAGTGGGATGCCCAGAAAGGCAGCCTTAAAGACCGATATAAACCGTCCCTTTCCCAGATGTTTAGCAACCGATGCCGGGCTAAGAAAAATCCGCATCAGGCCGCTTATTATTAAGCCGAAGATGACGTAGACAGATGATTCAAGTAAAAGGTGGAACGTGTTTTGTGTAATATTTGAAAAATAATCCATTTATACTAACCTTGATAGCCTCGAAAAAGTGGTGATTACTATTCACGTATGTGTTCCAGACCAATCTCAAGTAAATTGGACACGTGCGCGTCATTTAGCGCGTTGTAGAGTATTTGACCTTCCCGTCGCTGCTTGATTAGGGCCAAATCCTTTAATCGTCTTAACTGATGCGATACAGCCGACTCGCTCAAACCGACAAAAGCCGCAAGATCACAGCCGCACATCTCTCGGTTTAAAAGCGACATGACAATTTTAAGACGTGTCGGATCTCCCAATACCTTAAACATCAGGGCAAGGCGGTTGAGTTCGTTTTCCGGGATGGCATCTTCTTTAGCCTGTTTGACATGATCCAAGTGTACGACCCTGACCTGGCAACCGTCTTGATCTAAGATTTTGGCTTTTCGATTACTCAATTTTACCTCATTTAATATATGAACATATGTTCATACACTAATACATGCGCCCCTCGTTGTCAAGCACATTTTTTTAAATAACCTTGATTGAAAACCAGATCATTTTTTAAAGTTCAAGGCGCGCGAAAAATTTAATCCGTGGCGGCTGGGAGCTTCATTAAAATTATTTTCTCGAAAATGTCGAGATTTCATGATAACTTGTTTTTTTGTAGGCCATTTTCGCATCCTAAAATTGCTGTCAAGCAGCCTGTTTTAAGGGGAGTTAATGAGCCATACGCCGGGATTGGGCAAAAAGGGGTGTTTTGCAAAGGTCTCACTTGCTAATAAACCCATTTTGTCATGTTATTTATGCAACTATAGGATAGAGCCTTTCTCTATAAGGGCAGGAGTATAAAAACATGGTTACATTTGAATCATTAATTACACGGGAGGATAGAATTGCAGTCGTTGGTTTGGGCTATGTGGGGTTGCCGCTGGCGATTCATATGTCAACAGAATTTGAAGTCATTGGATATGATCTGAATCCCGAGCGCATTTCAGAACTTCGTTCCCTTCGTGACCGGACCTGTGAGGTTACGCCGGAAGAATTAAATAATTCAACGGTATGGTATACCGATGATCCCCAATACCTTTCAAAATGCCGCCTGCTGATTGTAGCGGTACCTACGCCAATTGACGAATTTAATAATCCGGATTTGAAACCGCTTGAAAATGCTTCAAAGACAGTTGGGGAGCATTTAACCAAAGGATCGTGTATCGCTTTTGAATCAACCGTCTATCCCGGAGCTACCGAAGAAATCTGCATACCGATAGTGGAGAAGGAATCCGGCTTAAAGGTAGGTGTTGATTTTACCGTGGGATATTCACCGGAACGGATTAATCCGGGAGATAAGGAACATACTTTTGAAAAAATCGTAAAAATTGTTTCCGGATCGGATCAACAAACGCTTCATTTTTTGGCAAAAGTTTACGGTAAGGTAGTAAAAACCGGTATCTACCGGGCCTCATCCATTAAGGTCGCAGAAGCGGCTAAAGTGATTGAAAATACCCAGCGAGATTTGAATATTGCCTTGATGAATGAACTGTCCATGATTTTTAATAAAATCGGTATAGATACGCTGGAGGTACTGGAGGCCGCGGGAACCAAGTGGAATTTTCTTCCATTCAAACCGGGTTTGGTTGGAGGACACTGCATAGGAGTAGATCCGTATTATCTAACGTTTAAAGCCGAGGCTTTAAAATATCATCCGGAGATGATACTCGCCGGCCGCCGGATCAACGACGCAATGGGCAAATATGTCGCTGAACGGGCCGTAAAGATGCTCATTGGCGCAGGCAAACAGGTTTTAGGCTCTAAGATTGCCGTATTGGGTCTAACGTTTAAGGAAAATGTTCCTGATCTTCGAAACACTAAAGTCGTGGATATTATATCAGAATTGGAAGACTACGGAGTAGAAGTATTGGTACATGACCCGTTGATAGATCCGAAGGAAGCAGAGCGGTATTATGGCCTTATGTTAAAAGATCTGAAGAACCTTAAGGGAGTTGATGCGGTAATTATTGCCGTTATACACCGGTTTTACAAAGAGCTCGGCTTGACGGCAATTTCACAGTTATGTACAAACGGCGTTCCAATTATCATGGATTTAAAAGGTGGTTTTGAATTGGCGGAAGCAAAAAATACCCCGATTACCTACTGGAGACTATAAATTGACGTGCGATAGCGAGAGAATCGTAAAAATCCGGTCCCTCTGGGCCCGGCTTTTTACTAATGCAACACTTTTTATGCTTTTATGCGCATTTCCAATCTCAATATACATCTTAATCGTATTGTAATCATTGTAATATCATGATGTTAGATAAATTACAAAAAAGGTACTATCCGGCAAAACAGCCGCATATTAGAAATAGGCGGCATTTTAGCCGTATTTCACATTTTAATATGTAATCA
>JAUXEW010000141.1 GCA_030620375.1 Desulfobacteraceae bacterium
AAGCCCTTGGCGATGATTTTATTATCGGCTTTCGGATCAGTGGAGATGAGCACATTCCCGGCGGCAGAACGCTGGAAGAAACACAAGAAATGGCCGCCATATTTGAACAAAAAGGGATTGACTACATCCATCTTTCCTCAGGAACACTGGAGTCCAAAAGCTATACGTTTCCGGACAAAACAGGCCAGATTCTTCCCGAAGCAGAAGCCGTTAAAAAAGCCGTGAATATCCCCGTTATATGCCCCAATATTCATGATCCGGCACTCGTCCTTAAAGCCATTCATGAAAGGAAAGTGGACATTGTGTCCCTTTCAAGAAGTCTTCTGGCCGACCCCCAATGGCCGAACAAGGTGAAGGAAGGGCGCGTGGATGACATTCAAAAATGTGTATTGTGCAACACCTGCCTTAAAACATTGTTCACCGGATTTCGCGCCCGGTGCGCCGTCAATCCCAACGTGGGCAGAGAACGGTTCATACCGGAATACTTCCCACCACCTCGTAAAGGACCGGGAAGACCAATATGAGGGGCGCGTCTTGCGACAGAATTAAAAATACGATTCAGCTAATTGCTTTCAGGTAATTCATGTTTAAGATATCACGCTCCCGACCTATTCTTTTGTTATCACGCTTGAGTCGTCGTCAAGCTCATGGATTTTTTTCAGGCGCCCGCCATCATCAAAGAATTTTCGCGGGTCTAAAAATGCGATATTTAATAAGAAACGAAAAAGAAGGCAAGATAGGCATAAGCACCCTAAACCATTGAATCTATTTGGTGGGCCGTGACGGAATCGCACCTTCAACCTACTGATTAAGAGTCAGGTGCTCTGCCTGGTTGAGCTAACGGCCCCTAGGAATTTTTCGAGTTTACGTTTTTTCAAGAATAACGCTTATTAACAGATCAAAAATTACTTGTCCAACAATTTTTGCATCCTTTGAGGGAATGCGTTCGCTATTGCGGTTCGACCACCTATTTTGTGGGAGAGCCTCAATGGTCTTCAAGACCCAGCTTTTTAAGGGTTTCCGCTTTAGGAATTCCGGTAGCCGTATCCCACCCCTGTTCCATGTAATAATCTGTAATCATCTGTTCGATTTCTTCCCGGGTTACCGGCTTTTCCGAAACGTAATTCTTAAAGCCCGGATGCCTCACCCATCGCTCCGGTATTGACTCAGCGTTTCTGCCCACACCTTCTCTTACATTAGCCATTTTATAAAGGGTCCAGACACGATCCGCCCTTAGTCTCAGTTGATCAATATCGGTGCCGATACCGGTTACGGCTTCATAAAGAGCGGCGCATAACTCGGCGTTGTAAAATCGGTTTACCTGCGCCCTGGCACAGATACCCAACGAACCCAGGATGGAAAACCATCTGTGAGAATATTTCAAAAGGGATCCGATTTTAAGGTTTTGTTCATCTTCAGGCGCACCCGGATCAGGAAGAATTCGGGCGATTGCCGGATCAGGAACCCCCATTCGTTTAAGATGGCGGGGAAAGACGTCTAAGGGGCGTTTTGCAAAGTAAGTCGGTGATCCGCCGGAGCCCACGTGAGGCCCCCGAAAGTCCATAATCTGGCCTAATTCCATTGTACCGAACAGATCCCATGGCAACGCGGAATCCGGACCTGTATAAGGATGCATCCCTTTCACAAGAGCGGGAGCGTAATCTTCGGCGTCTTTTTTGTATGTGTCTAACATACCGGCAAATCCATCAGCCAGAATCCGGCCGATTCCCTCCCGGCCGGCTATTTTTCCTGCCCAGATTTCCATAGACTCGAGGGAATCCATGGCTATTTCCGGTATGTTTTCCTTTTCCGGTATAACCCCATTCTTAAAAAGAGCCGCCGCAAAGTTCATAACGCCAAAAAACTCAAACATATCAAGACCGTATTCGTCCAGAGTCGCGATCAGTTTGACGGCCTCCCGGTAGTCTGTGAAGCCATATGCAAGGGGCGTAAAAAGATTTATAGCGGAGCTGGAACGGGCGACAAGACCTTTGAACCGGCCGTCTTTAATTTCAACAACATCCTTGCATCCAAGGGGACAGGACACACAGGCAATTCGACGCTTTTTAATCTTTTCATACGTTTCAACCGGCACAGCCGGGAATGATTTCAGCATCCCTAAGCTCTGCCATTCTTTTAAATAACGATACCCCTGAATGGTTTGCAGGAGTTCATTTTTCAGGGATTCGTATCTCTCTTGGTCCGCGACATCTATCCCTTGGCTCCCTTTTACAAAAATGGCCTTTAGTTTTTTTGCGCCCAAAACCGCTCCAAATCCCCCACGTCCCAAAGTCGCTATACCGTCGACATACGCCATGGAAAATGTCACACGGTTTTCACCTGCCTGACCGATGGATATCACACCGCCCTGTCTCCCGTCAGACATTTTCAAGGTTTCACACGTATCCAATATGCCTTTTCCCCAAAGTTCACCGGCATCACACAGCTCTACTTTATGATCAATGATTTTCAAATAAACCGGTTTATCGGATTGCCCTTCAATAATCAGATGATCGTAGCCCGCGTTTTTGAACATGCAGCCGAAGGTAACACCGCCGGCACCGCACCAGCCGATGGTACCGCTTGCGGGGAATTTGGTAACCGCGTATACTCTGGATGAAGATGGAATATCAGTTCCGACCAAGGGGCCGGCACCTATAACAACCGGATTGTCAGGGGAAAGCGGGTCAGTGCCCGGTTTGATTCTGTCATAAGCGAGCTTAATGGTAAGTCCCAGACCGCCGACGAACTTTTTGGCCATATCAGGGTCAAGCGCCCCTGTTTTTATCGTTTTTTGCGTTAAATCCACATAAAGAATTTTTCCCGCAAACCCGCCCAGTGTCTTCATTTCGTCTTCTCCTCTACCTGCTTGGAAAGTGCGCCGAAAAAACAGCCGTCCGCGCAAATTCCGCAGTGGTTGCATTCATCCGTGAATGTAATAGCGCAATCAATTCCCGACAGCTGAACACAAATCCTTGAGATTGCCGGGTTAAAAATTTTAAAGTATTGCCGGGAACAGGAGAGCATGCAGCGCATGCACCCCGTACAATTTTCGGGAAAAACAAGAATCTGGTATCTACTCATGGCAAATTTCCTTTAGCTGGTGAAGCATTCATCGTTGATTCTTCTCCAATTTAGTTGGAGAAGAGGGTCCAAGGATTCAAGGGGTCAAGGATTCAAGGGTGTGAAGTTAGACCATATCTTTCTTCCTTTGAGAATTTTGCTGTTATGCTATATGTCTCTAAATAGAGTTCATATGACTTTTGCCAGACTTTCAAATTTGTGTAATTCTTTGGCATTGAGCGCTGATGGTCTCGCCTAACGGCTTGAAAAACCGCACTTCGTGTCACTCGAACCCTTGAATCCTTGACCCCTTGTACCCTCTGGGATCACACCTGCTCAATTGGAGATAACCCATTTGTTTTGCCTTAATTAACACCAGCTAATCGGGAGATGATCCTCATCGTTTAAGCTTGTTGCTGAATGACAACGCATTTTTTATATCTCCGAGTTGCCGGTAGCAATGAATAATATAAGGAATAGTCTTTTCAGCATCTCGGAATAAGAGGAAAAAGGATAAGGCCTTTCTGAAATCCTTTATATTCATGTAATTAATACCCTGGCACAGATTCATGTCGATGTTGTCCGGGAAATGGGAAAGGCCTTCGGACAGTATGTCAATCGACGTTTTAAACTTCTTTTGCTTTTGAAAAATCATGCCCAGGCCCTGATACGCCGTTTGATCGGGGGCGAAGGAGAGGGATTTGCGGAACAATTTTTCAGCAAACTCGGTTTTTTTCTTTATTGCGGTGATGGTTGAATAATCCCCGAGACTGAACGTCATACCCAGCCTTGAATAAAAATCCGCATGGCGTTTATCGAATGCCTTATCTTGAACCAGTTCGATATCGTCGACAAACTCCAAAAGATGTTCATAAAAGTCGGTTCTCAGCTCTTTCCCGAAAGCCAATACCATTTCCTGCGAAAGGTCCGGATCATTCTCAAAATACATAATATCTTCTACTTGATTTAACCATATGTCATCGGAGACATTCAGCTTTTTTTTAAAGTCACCATAGAGTTTTGTGCCCGGGAAAATGTCAAGGATATAAAAAATGACACTCAAGGGTTTGATATCATGAATGAGTTGGATGGTTTCCCGGATGGTGTCCCCGTTTTCTCCGGGAGAGCCGTAAATAAAGTATGCCCGTGCCAGTATGCCGTATTTTTTGGTAAGTGAAAAAGCATTTTTTATCTGATCGGCCCTTATTTTTTTATGTAACGTGTCCCGTATTTTTTCAGATCCGCTTTCAACGCCGTAGCTGATCTGGGTACAACCGGCCTTTCTCATCCAGGAAAGGACCTCTTCATCAATGTAACTTACCTGCGATATGGCCACCCATGTGATGTTCATTTTTCTTTGGATGATCTTCCGGCAGATCGCAATGGCATGCTTTTTTTTCAACGTAAAGGTATCATCCGAGAAATAAAAAGAACGTATGCCGTTTTTCTTAAGCTGTTCCAGTTGATCAACAAAATAGCTGGGGGAATGGCTTCTCACCTTGTGTCCCCAGAACATAGGAGATCCACAGAAAGTACAGTTTCCCGGACAACCTCGAGTGGATGTCACATGATGGTATTGAAAATATTTAGAGGGCAACGGGAGGCGATCGAGATCTTCGATGGGTGTTGCCGGTTTCGTCTTATATGGCTTTGAATCATGCTTGAAGGCGATTCCTTTTAATTTCCGAATCGAATTGTGGTCTCCCTTTTCAAGGGAATGAATGAGATTTAGAAACGAGTATTCTCCTTCGCCGAGCACAATGAAATCAATATCATTAAAATGGGTTAACAGGTGTTCCCATAGAAAAGCGGCGCCGATTCCGCCGAAAACGATTTTTACATTCGGGTTGATTTCTTTTGCTATTCGTGCAATTTCGATTCCGCCCCATCGGTTTGCATGAAGAATTGAAAAGCCGATTACATCGGGGTTCTCACGTGAAAGCACTTCCCGAATCACATGAGGCGTTTGATTAACGTTATGCCAGTTGAGTATATCGACAGCATAGTTGTTTTCTTTCAACATGGCGCCCACATAATACAACCCGATCGGCACAACACTCACATCGTATTCATGGATTCTTTCATCAATAAAATATGGATAGATAAGCAGTATTTTCATGTTCTTAGAAAAAGAGCTCAACTCTTGAACCGAAATAGTGAGCGGATTCCCCCACTGATAATTATTGAGGCGGGAAGGTTCATGTCGGCCACATCTTTTGCTTTTGGTTTTTTATACGCTTTCGATTTTTTTTCCAAGAAGTTTCTTTTTCTCGCTTATTACGGCCGAATGATTTTTTAGAATTTTTATCACGGTTAAGATCAACAATGAAACTGCCGGGTCGTTGCGTTACCGGTCTTTCTTCAGGGATGTTTTGCTGTTGGGAATCGGATTTTGGCTTGGGTAAGGGGGGACCCGTAAAACACCCAACCGGAATAAAATCGGCCAGGAAGATACTTCCGGCCTGATGAAAGACAACGCCGTTACGGATTGCTTTTTGAACTTGAACGGTCAACACAATCGGTTTCGGATCGACTCGTTTACCCATACGTTCTGAAATCGAGCGGTCATGCGAAAGAACAACCTGTTGATATCTTGAAGGATATATCCCTTTTTGAGCTGCGTAAGGGTAGGCTTTTTGGCGGGTACAGGTATATAGCAGTTTAGGAGGGTCCGGGGCCGGCTGATGTATTGGAATATGATCACGGTTGACTGCCCGGGCCATGTTATGTTTAATTTCGATAGGCGGGTGGGGTAGGGTAATTATTATTTCATCAATATTTGAGTTCCGAATATGTTTCCAGCCGTTTTCCTCATTGACCGCTTTTAACAGTTCTTTAATTTTAACAAATCCGTTTTTGTCCAGCACCAACCCAAATTCATCCGGCCGGTGCCCTAGAATATAGGTGAGAAATTTTGATAATTTAACGGTAGGCTGGTTTTGCGTCATGGCGATTTTCGGGTTTATCACAATTATTTGATTGAATATTTTTTTCATATTGACATGAAATGTCAATAAGTATTTATGAAGGAAGGGTGATTTCGGGATTTTTTATACCATAACACGTCATTTATACCTGATTATAGTTGAAAGGGCATTGCGCAAATGAAACGAGACAACTCTCACCGGATGTATGAGCGGGCAAGAAAATTTATTCCCGGCGGTGTAAACAGCCCGGTTCGCGCCTGTAAGTCGGTCGGCACGGAGCCATTATTTATTGATCGTGCAGAAGGGTGTAAGATCTATGATGCTGACGGGAATGTGTTTATAGACTACGTAGGGTCATGGGGACCAATGATTCTTGGGCATCGAAATCCCTTTGTCATGGATGCGGTTACCCGCGTGTTAGACCGGGGGAGCAGCTTTGGAGCACCTACGGATCTTGAAACCCGGCTGGCGGAATTGATAATCGATGCAATGGCGTCCATTGATATGGTTCGAATGGTCAATTCCGGAACTGAAGCTACCATGAGCGCCATACGGCTCGCCAGAGCGGTCACCGGAAGGGATACCATTATAAAATTTGACGGGTGTTACCACGGGCATGCCGACACGTTGCTGGTAGAAGCCGGATCCGGTGTTGCGACGCTTGGGATTCCCGGGAGTCCCGGCGTACCCGAAGACGTTGTCAAACACACCCTCTCACTTCCATATAATGATGGTGACTGTTTTAAAAAGGTTATGGAATCCAAAGGCGATCGGATTGCCTGCGTTATCGTGGAGCCTATTGCCGGGAACATGGGATTGGTCCCGCCGGTTGACGGATTTTTGGAAGCATTAAGAGAACTGACGGAGAAGACCGGTAGTATCCTGATATTTGACGAGGTGATGACCGGATTTAGGGTGGCGTATGGCGGCGCACAATCCCTTTATGGCATATCGCCGGACATAACCTGCCTGGCCAAGATAATCGGCGGTGGCTTGCCGGTTGGTGCCTATGGGGGGAGGAGAGACATCATGGCGCATATTGCGCCCCAAGGACCGGTATACCAGGCCGGTACCCTGTCTGGAAATCCTTTGGCAATGGCTGCCGGTATTGCCACATTGGATCAGCTCAAAACTCCCGGAATCTATGATATCCTTGAAAACCGATCGTTACGGTTGGAAGAAGGACTAAACAACGTTGTGGCGCAGTCTTCCGTAGATGCATTGATACAGCGGGTTGGATCGATGCTGGGGATGTTTTTTACGAACCGACAGGTCGAAAATTTTAATGATGCCAAAACATGTAACCGGGGTCTCTATTCGGATTTCTACAAAGGGATGCTGGAAGAAGGTGTATACCTTGCCCCCTCACAGTTTGAATCTATCTTTGTTTCTCTGGCCCATGATGAGGATGACATCGATCAAACCCTATCCGCTGTTGAGAAAGTTTTGGACGGAATGACAAAAAAGGACGTTTTTTGATTTTTTACGAAACCATCGATATTAACCCGGAAAACGTAGTTAGTGCCCATCCATAAACGGCATCTTTTGGCCCAGAGCTGCGTTTTCGCTCTTTTGAAATCCTCAAAATAGCACGTTATTCCTGCGGTTTCAAAATAGCTCAGGCC
>JAUXEW010000218.1 GCA_030620375.1 Desulfobacteraceae bacterium
GATAACGCGATCCGGTTTCCGGGCTTGACCAACGCATGGACCATGCCCATCAAAACCAGGATCGACATGCTTTCCACAGGGATTAAAACTCCGGTGGGCATCAAGCTAATGGGTGAAGACTTAGAAGTTTTGAATGAACTGGGCAAAAAAGTGGAAGCCGTTATGAGGGAAGTGCCGAATACGTTGAGTGTATATGCAGAGCGGGTCACCGGCGGTAATTTTTTCGACTACCACATTAAGCGGCAGGCGGCGGCACGATATGGGCTTACCGTAGGAGATGTCCAGGATATTATTATGACCGCTGTCGGCGGAATGAATATCACTCAAACAGTGGAAGGGCTGGAGCGTTATCCGGTGAACCTGCGCTACGGTTCGGAGCTGCGGGACACCCCTGAAAAACTTCGAAGAATTCTAATCCCTACACCCACCGGTGCCCAAATCCCCATCACACAACTTGCCGATATTCGGATCGTCAAAGGCCCTCCGGTGGTGAAGAGCGAAAACGCTCGCAACACTGCCTTGATCTATGTAGACCTCAGAGGCATTGATGTGGGAACTTATGTCAAAACAGCACAAAAAGCGGTTAGGGATAAAATCAAACTGCCGCCCGGATACAGCCTGGTCTGGAGCGGGCAATATGAGTACATGATACGAGCCCAGAAACGCTTGATGGTGGTGGTGCCGTTGACCCTGATCATCATTTTTCTGCTGCTCTACTTCAACTTTAAGAATATTACCGAGAGCCTGATTGTTATGCTGAGTGTACCTTTCGCTCTCACCGGAGGTCTGTGGCTTATGTATATTCTGGGGTACAACATGAGTGTCGCCGTGGGTGTGGGCTTCATTGCCCTGGCCGGGGTAGCGGCTGAAACCGGGGTGATAATGCTCGTATACCTGGATCAATCTTATGAGAAGTTTAAAGCACGGTACGCAGACACATTCAATCGAACACACCTGCGTGAATCCATTGTTGCGGGCACTGCGTTGCGTGTACGTCCCATTATGATGACCGTTATTACCACAACTGCAGGACTTATGCCCATTTTATGGGGCCACGGTACCGGCTCCCAGGTCATGAAGCGTATCGCGGCTCCGATGGTGGGCGGATTGGTAAGCGCGACGATTTTAACGCTGGTGGTGGTTCCGGCCATTTACGGTTTGTGGAAAGGATGGGGACTGAAAAAATAACTAATACGGCCGATACGGCCGTTAGTCAAATCATTTAAATACAGGAGGATATCATGAAAATAAAACTATTTATAACATTTGCATTTTTTGCGGCACTGACCTGGGGCGTTGCCGGTTTTTCCATGGATCACAGTCTTGAAGGACATGCCGGGCAGGCTAATACGCCCGAAAAGCAGACCATTGGACATTCCATGCCCGCAGACACATTTACACATCATATGGTTGTGGACGGCATTCGTGGAGAATTTCAAGTGATGAGCCTCGCCAGTATGAACATGAAAGACCCGGATGGTGCCACACATCATATCATGGTGAAACTGTTTCATGAAAATATGAATCATCAAATTAAAGAGGCAGTTGGAAAAATCAAGGTTGTCGGTCCGGATGAAAAAGAACAGATCGAAAAACTAAAAAATTACAGCGGAATTTTTGCGGCAAACTTTTTATTCGATAAAAAGGGACAATATGGTGTTATCTGTCTGGTCAAATTGGGCGATGAAAAGCACGTGTTCAAGTTCTGGTACCCTCACAGCACTTAGCATAAATACCCACGGGCATACGCCCGTGGGTATATACTCGCGCACAAGGCGTTTCGTAAAAATTATGGCCACGGCCACTTTGCCGACATATGCCGGGTTGTAAAACCACACAACTTCCTGTATCAACATGATTGTTGACACTCAACGCCACTTTTGCCATACTCGGGCCCGTAAAAAGCAAATTCCTATCTTTTTTCCTATCTTTTATCTTTGACGTTGCACGCCCTCATATAGACCCTGAATACACCAGAGGGTCATGGGAGGCGCTTTTAGAAAGGTAAAAGGAAATCGAATCATTTGGTGTTAAATGCCTTCCTGTAAAATGTGACGTTACGGTCGAAGAAGAAGTTCAGGGCATGGTTGCTGCTTCGGCCATATGGTTGCCTTCAAAAGAATCCGGCTATATAACCGGAGAAACGATTCTCACTACCGGCAGTCAAACCATTGCCTAATCAAATTGAACGGTGCTCAATGATGGGGTATTGGAAGTTTGACAATATTAACTCTTTTGAGGTCATAAAGAGAGGAGGAACGCCATGAAGCATTATTCAGCAAAGGATCGTGTAATGTCTGCATATAACCGGCAATATGCCGACAGGGTCCCAACCGATATCCTGGGCCTAATGGTCGGTAACCAAACCCTCGGATATACCCCATTGGAAATGGCGACCGAACCTCAGAAGCTGGCTGAAGTACTCATCAAATCTTGGGAAATGGTTCAATCCGATATTGTTACCGTGGGTGCGCTTTCCATGCATATGGCCATGGCCGCCGGAAATGAATGTGATGTTGATGAGCAGGGGACTCTTTATGCGAAAAAACGCATCCTGGAGGAAAAACCGAATTTAATAAAAATCTCACCTCCTGATCCCAAACAGGATTTTCCGCTCCCCTTTGTCTTGGATGTCTGCAATAGGGTGGGCACTGAATTAACACATGAGGTTGCGGTAAGAGGAATCGTGAGCCAACCATGGACCGTGGCGGTGCAGATGAGGGGCATGGAAAAACTGATCTTTGATACGGTGGATGATCCCGATTTTGTTCATGCCGTTATGAGGTTCTGCACGGAATACACGAAAAACCTCGGAACCGCCGTGGTCGACGCCATTGGTGAGGGAGGGATCGGATTATACACATCAGATCCTTCTGCCGGATGCAGCGTCTTATCTCCCAAAGTGTATCGGGAATTCGTGAAGCCGTACCACGCAGAAGTTGTCCGATATTTTAAACAAAGAGGAACGCTGATCAATTTTCATATCTGCGGTTACCTCGATCCGATCATGGAGGACATTGTTTCAATCGGAGCAGATGGTATAAGCATAGATGAACAGTCTTCACTCGAAAAGATCTTTGATACTTCCCAAGGCAGGTCCGTAGTTATCGGTAATATTTCACCATTGCTGTTTGCGAACGGAACACCGGAGGATATCGAAGCAGCCGTTAAAGAATGTTTGCGCATAGCTAAAGGCCAGAAAGGATATATACTGGCATCAGGATGCGCTGTTCCGCCACAGACACCTTTGGAAAATCTCAAGGCTTTTATGGAAGCCGCCGACAAATACGGTCGCTACGACGACCCCCAACTTTAATCGTCGTATTTCCAAATTCTACGGAAAGGAGCGAATCTATGGAATTTCAACACATTATTTACCGACCCGGTAAAGTGGCGCGGATCATATTTAACCGACCAAAATATCTTAATGCCCAAAGTTACCTCTTATTGGAGGAAACGGACCAGGCCTTTAAACTGGCGGAGGCCGACAAAGAATGCGGGGCTATCGTACTCTCCGGTGAAGGTCGTGCGTTTTCGGCCGGGCATGACATAGGAACGGATGAAGATAAAAAATACAGGGAATCTCACGGATACACCGATTCCCTCAGTTCGGATCGGTATCAAAAATTTGATGATATGAGGAATTTCTTTGTGGAAAAAACCCTGGCCTGGAGAAACTCGCCTAAACCTACGGTGGCAATGGTGCACGGTTATTGCATCTTTGGCGGCTGGATGCTGGCCGCTGCCATGGATGTCATTTTTGCCGCTGAAGACAGCGTTTTTTTGCCCGGGATGGTCGAATATTTTTCCACACCCTGGGACCTGGGTCCACGAAAAGCAAAAGAAATCCTTTTGGAGCACCGTTTCATGACGGCGGCTGAAACCCTTGAGTATGGTTTTATCAATAGAATTTTCCCTTTAAAAGAGCTGGAGCAAGAAACACTGGCTTACGCAGACCGGGTGGCGGACAACCACCTAAGTTATCCTTTCTGGACGCGGATGATCAAAGTTTCGATTAACCACATGCAGGATGCCATGGGCTTCACATCTGAAATCGAGGCGGCTTATAACAATTTCTGCCTAATGGTGGGTCTCCATGTAGAAAAAATTGCCAGTCCTGATGAAGGAGGTTTTGCACGGACGGATATCGCCAAGAAAAATTTTGAGCTGTCCAAACCCTGGTTGGAAAAAATGGGGTTATCTGTAAAGGATGCGAAGTAAACTACTACCCGCTATGCGGGTGGCTTTCTTTTCCCGCAAAGCGGAAAAAAATGGGGCACGCCAGTGCCTCAAGGTTTCAGTTTTATCCCGGTTCGAAGCACCGGGGTTTTTTAAAACAAATAAAAGCCTATTAAAGATCTCATCTCTTGCCCCATCTCCTTAAAAGCGAGAGGTTTCATCCATCGGAATGGGATGAGGGGACGCTGGTAAAAAGCTTTGGTCGATTATGTTTTTTGCCCGTCCTTCCATATTAAGAATAAGTGCTCTCCTCATCTAAACTTAGTTTTTTACCAGCGCCCCCATTCACATTCATATAACGTTTGCCTTACCATTTTACCCGTGCTAATAATTTTTGTTTTACTTTATTTATAAGCATTTAAAATTATTAGAATGACTGAGAAAAAACATGAGTTTTGAAAATTTGGATTTAATTGACGAGTTATTAAAAGCGGTTAATGAACTCGGGTTTGTAGAACCCACGCCCATCCAGACTGATGCAATTCCTGAAATTATGGGAGGGGACAGGGATCTCGTAGGGCTTGCCCAGACCGGAACCGGTAAAACAGCCGCTTTTGCTTTACCGATGATCCAGCTAATTGATTTTAATCTGACACATACTCAAGGGTTGGTGATTTGCCCCACCAGGGAACTCTGTTTGCAGATTTCAGATGATATTAAAAAATTATGCAAATATGTAAAA
>JAUXEW010000095.1 GCA_030620375.1 Desulfobacteraceae bacterium
AGGGTAAGGTCGTCCTGTTCATCCAATGCTTTGCAAAATATGCACCCTTCTTCCCGGTCATTTAAAATATATTCAATCCGCCAAGGTGCCCACATTGTCTTCATAAACGATCCTTTTTGTCTAAAAATATCCCTAAAATTTGCAGCGCCCCGCAACCAGTTTCGGAGAACGCACTCGCTATTGCGGTTCAACCGGTGCTTAAACTTAGTAATTAACTCTTTTCATAGCTAAAACTCAACCTTTTTTTCCTTTAAGCGGAATGATCTCGATATCTCCCCACATGCCCATGGTATCCTCACGAATCACTACAATACCGTCAATTCCTTTAATTGATTTGCCGAATTCAATTGCCGTTTGAATGTCCGTATTTAAATGAATCTGATTCCCGATAGCAGTTGCGGCAGCATCAGCCAAAGCACATGAATTCGAAACCACGCAGACGGCATCGGCCGTTCCCAAGCTCAATGAATGACCGACAGTACCGGATGACGTGCATACGGATACCGGTTGGTTTCTAGAATCAACATGAATGCCGATTTGCAAGCTTAAGGGCGATTTGCCGGCATAAATTCCCACGATAATCGGATCATCGGTCTTAATAAAAATGTCGCCTCCGTTTTCAACAATAATCTCGTCTGTTAATGATAAAAGGTCTTCCCCGACATATTGAGCTAATACGCCGGCCACCGACGCCATGGCACCCACACCGGCTTTCTCTCCGGCTTCTGCCATGTCGATTATGATGTTCGGGCAAGGCCTCGGTTCATGCCACGTTGAAAGAGATTTAGCAAAGGCCGGGTTCTTTTCTATATAGGCCTCAATGTATCCTCTATACTCAAGTACCAATTCGGTAGCCTCGCACTTTAAATCTGTTTTTGCATGAATAAACAGATCTGTTTCTTTCACCACGACTCTAAATGGTGTCAGTGATTTTTTATTTATCCAATTTCGGTAAATGCGCTGTTTCCCCATTCTCAACCACTACTCGCAGCGTATCGCAGCGCTGGGACTTTATTCTATGGCCAAAAGCCATTAGTAAAAATCCGGGTCCAGAGGGCCCGGCTTTGGATTTCCCCTGGAAGGGGCTAAACCATGTGCGTTTTTTATTATACAGAGAATTCAGGAGCCAGGAGAGTGCGGATGTCGCTATGCGCCTACTTATCTTATAATACTGAGTGAGCCGAAGGCGAAAACCTTATTCTGACTTCTGGATTCTGACTTCTGGATTCTTTATCGAAATATTCCGGCATAGCCTATGGTCTCTGACCTGGCCCTGAGGACCCGGTTTTTTAAACAAAAATAAAGGGGCACTTAAATGACCCAAATTTTCTGATTTCTCTTGGTGAAAGGCATCTGGATTTTTAAGCCCATAATTAAAAAACCAGCGGGCCCGGTTTCATGCTCTCCGGACACTGGCTCAAGAAATAACTATCCGTCATCCCGGAAATGAAATCTCTGACGATCTCTACATGTCGATGATTTTCGATATAAACCTCAGATTTGCCGTCTAAAAAACCGGTGTATATCATTGATTTAAAATTATGCGTTTCGATATCTTCAAGAAAGCGTTCAAACAGTATGTGGTATAATTCCCTGATACTTCCCAGATGCTGTTTTATTTTTGGGTTTAAATAAATATGCTCGAGATTGAAGGCTTTTAATCTTTTTAAAGCTTCCGAAACTTCAGGGCTAAACGCCGTAAAGGAATGTTGAAAGCTGGTTCTGATGACATCCGTTACAAGGTTATATACGATTTTTCCGTTTGTATTCCCCAATATTTTTGTACTTTCTATTGGAAGATTTGACCGCTTTATTAAATTCAGGCGAATGGCATCTTCTAAATCGCGTCCGATATAACTAATGGTATCTGCCATCCGAACCACGCATCCTTCCAATGTCATTGGTACAAAATTGGTTCCGGGATCGCTTATTTTTTTATGAACCTCTTTGTCAAGTGTCTCAAATGTTTTGCTTTGATTGGGTATTAAGGCTTGATTGTGAACTTCTCCATCATGGCAAAGAATGCCGTCAAGCGTTTGCAGGCATAAGTTCCATCCGTTTCCGTCACGTTCCACTTTATCCAGAAACTGTAGACTTTGAATACTATGAACAAAATGTCCGATCCCATTTGTTTCGCAAAGCTCGGATAAAATGCTTTCCCCATCATGACCAAAAGGCGGATGACCGATATCATGACCCAGGGCAACGGCTTCGATAAGGTCTTCGTTTAAACACAAAAAGCGGCCAATGGTTCGAGCAATTTTCGATAACAGTTGCACATGAAGTACCCGATGGGTGATGTGATCATTATCGATGAGATAGAAGACCTGCGTTTTATCGATGTATCTCGTATAGGCAAGCGAATGTAAAATCCTGTCAACATCTAAGGAAAAACATTGACGATAACCTGATTCGATGTCCTCCTCATACTTGCGACGAATGCCATCCTGGCTCAACGTGGCCGTGGGCGATAAAATCTCGGACTCTCTTAAGTTTAATTCGCTTTTAATCTTCCCTAAGGGAATAGTATTATTACCTGTATTATATTTCTCCATTTTCGATCATCTGTTCTATCAGTTTTATATAGTCTATGCCGGCCGCCCTGAACCCGGCTTTCCCGTATTTCATATTCGCCTCTAAGACATAATATGAATTATGGTGTTGAATAATATCGATACCGACGTCGTCCCATCGGCATTTCCGGGCGGTAAAAAGCGCCAGGTCAATAGCGTCCTGTGGAACCGGATCCAGACTCACACGCCCTCCGATCGCGATATTGGTCCTAAATTCACCCGGGGGGGCTTCTCGCCAATAGGCCAGGGCGACCTGACGACCGATGATAACGATACGCATATCGCGATCAACCGGCAAGAACTCCTGAATATAGGCCACATGCGTCTCTTGACAATATTGCATCAACTCCTCTTCGTTCGTAATCAGGTAAACGCCTCGTCCCAAAGCCGAACCCCTGGGAATTTTTCCGATAAACGGGAATTTAAAATAATGGCTTATGGTTTTATATTTTCTATTCCCGAAAAAGACCCGTGTAAAGGGATGAGGGATACTTAGCAGGTCGAAAAGGGCTGTTTGTTTAATTTTATCCTGAACACATTTGTATGTGTGGTAACTCGGAAATGTTTTTTTCCCCATAGCATCGAAAAGGTCTGCATAAAAAGCAGAAGGATAATATATCTTCGGAGCATTTTGGATCAGCCTTTTCTCATAATCACTGTAGTCCGCATAATTGGGACGAACACCCAACGTCACCACATTTTTGCAATTTCTAAGACGCGCCTCAATGGCAACAATCTTTACTAAATCAGCCATAAAATATAACGCAGCCTTTTAGGGTGAACCCCACACCATCGGTTGCAAGAAAAATCATCCGGGACGAGGTAAAACAAAGACGGAAGGCTCCACAGACACATCCACCCAGAACCGTTCAATATCGAGTTGAAAACCGGTTCCGTTATCATCGGACACGGATAGACTGAAAGGGATCAGGTAAGATTGAACCCGTTTTGTATTTTTAAATATAGCACGATATAGCAATGACCCGTTTGACCGATAATGCTCCGTCATCCAAACACTCATTTTATCATGGCTCAGATATAACTTTACCACAATACCCGATTTTTTTAACAACACAATTAATATATACCCTTCTCCGGAAGTGTTTTTGATTATTTTCGCCAGGCGATAGTCACGAATCGGAACGCGCCCGGCCAACAAATCGAGGACGTCGCTTAATTGAAGGGGTAATGCAAGAATTGGCTTTAGACTGGTATCGGTTAGTCGCCGTTTATAATAGCGATCCTCGAGATGGGAATAAAAATAAAAATAATTACCGTCAGCTGCAAAGCTTGTCGCCGGTTGTCCATAGAGCCCTAACAATTCCATTCGAAGTTTCTCCGGCATATCCCCTATCCACGCCAATCGAGAGGTAAATGTCTCATTTTTATTCCATAGCTGAATTTTGCCTAGACCCTTGAATGTTTGAAGACCGGCATTATGTCTTTTTAAAGTTTCAATCAGGCGTTGTGCTTCTTCGCGAGCCTGAGGCGATTCACTTGGACCATGTAAGTCGAAAGGATCTTTACCGATTCTCTCGTCAATACTGCTGCATGCAAAAAATGAAACCGGTACCATAAGAAGGATGAGCGAAACAGCAAGTTTCATTCAGTCTAATACCCTTCATTAATTAATTTCTGTATCTTTTTCCCGAGAATCTCTTTGCCATTATTCGCATTCATCAATGATCGTTTGTAAATCTCAATCGCTTTTTTCTTATTTTCAGTTTTTATATAGGCATCTCCTAAATGCTCTAGAATGGTGGGATCATCCGGCACTAAGTGCGTTGCCTTTTTTAGATATTCCAGGGCCTTATGATAAACACCCTTCTTAAAATAAACCCATCCCAGGCTATCGATGATAAAACCGTCATCCGGTTTGTATGTTAATGCCTCCTTAATCAGCCGTTCGGCTTCGTCCAGGTTTTCCCCCATATCTGCATATGTATATCCCAAATAATTCAAAGCATTAGCATCTTTTGGGTTTAACCGTATGACATCCTTCATCATCTGAATGGAATTCCTTTTCTTCCCCCATTTGTCATAAACCACACCGAGCCTAAAATGAAGTTTTGCATTGACCGGATCGATCTTAATCCCTTGTTTAAGGATGGATTCCGCTTTTTCAAACGCTTCGGTTTCTTCGTACAACGCTCCGAGATATAACCGAAAATCCGGATTGCCAGGCATCATTTTAATGACATCATTTAAATAATGGATAGCTTCCTTAGTCCTGCCTTCTTCTTGATAAAGAAATGAAATATGAACCACTGCATTCTGAAAGAACCTGGATTCAAGAGAAACCTGCTTAAAATGCTGAATGGCCATATCCTTATCGTTTTTTCCATCAAAGGCCATTGCCATGATATAATGAATTTCAGAGCTTCCGGGTGCTCCCCTCAACATATTCCTCAGGACAATTATCGCGGCATCGAATTGCTGTCGATCTAAATAGAGTTGAATGATATACCTTATGACATCTTTATCGGTCTGACTCCTTTCCCCTAGTTTGGTTAAAATTCTTTCAGATTCTTCCACCTTTCCCAGTTCATGATAAAAATACCCGAGTTCCATGTTTGCCCGAATGTTATCCGGGTGTTTATTAACTATCTCCAGATAGTTCTTGATAATTTCTTGTTCATATTCAATAATTTTTGGGCTATTACGGTTTAAGGGGAATCGGGGAAAACGCAATTGCTGACCGGCATGAATTTGGTCGATGTTCTTGATCTCCGGATTGGCACGCAATATGGCCGCTTTAATTGTATCATCGTATATATTGTATAATCTTAAACTGACGGCACCAATTGTATCGCCGGGCTTGACCGAGACAAAAATATAATCAACAGGACTTGTTTTGTATAACTTGATCAGCTCGTATCTTGCCTCATCAAGTTCGGGCTCTACCGCCAATGCTTTTAGGAAATTTTTTTTAGCTTCAACCGGATCGTCTTTCAAAGCATAAATTTTCCCTAGAAGATAATACCCTGTAAAAGATGTAGGGAATTGTTTCACCAACTTATGGTATACCTGCAGCGCGAAACTCAGGTCACCCGTGTCAGCATACAAACCGCCCAAAAGCAGATAAATACCTCTTTGGGTCGGGTCTTCGGCAATAACTTTTTCATAAGCGGATTTGGCCTTTTCCCAATATTTTAGTGCGTGATTTATTCTGCCGTAGAGAATGAGGTTTTCCACGTTGTCCGGATCTCTTGCCATTATGCCATCTAAAACTTCAAGTGCGGCTCGATCTTCTTTTTTTTGCCAAAGGAACTGTGCCAATTCTCTTTGCAAATACAAAGAATCCGGATCGTATTTAATCGCTTGATGTAAGAATTCAACCGCCTTATCTAAATCGCCCTTTTTTCTTCGTAATTGAGATTCGGCAAAATAGTATAAAGAGCTCTCTGTTTGAATAGACGGTTGCACTTCTACGTCATGCACCGGCATGGTGGGTTTATGAATCGAACACCCCAAAAACATAATGATAACCGCAGAAAAGGCCAGTCTCAACATAAATAATTTCGTCTTTATATCCTTCAAAGTTATAACCCGTCAGATGAGATCGAAGGTTTATGCCAATCTAACCGGATCGAACCGCATTCATCTTAAAGGTTTCCATTTGCGTATTCATTAAAATCCGGTATTTCCTTTTGAAAATATTCCTTCATCTTTTTTATGATATTCTTTTCAATCTGCCGAACCCGCTCTCTTGAAATGCCGTACTTGTCTCCAATTTCCTGCAACGTCACAGGAGAGTCTGAAAAAATTCGCTTGTCAAATATCTCCAGTTCTCTGTCGGTCATATGTTTTTTAAATTCCGCTATTTTGCTGTTTAAAAGAGATTCCATTTCCTTTCTGGCCACATGGTTCTCTACCGACTCTGACTCAGCACTAATGAAGTCAATTCTTTTAGAATCCGAATCCTCTTTCAATGGGGCGTCCAGGGAAACATCCCATCCATCAAGCCGCTGATCCATATTGATGACTTCCTGTTCCGAAACCCCGAGTTTCTCAGAAAGAAGTTTGGGTTTAGGATCATACCCTTGATCAATCAGCTTTTGTTTTTCCTTTTTCAGCTTAAAAAAAAGCTTGCGTTGGCCCTGTGTTGTTCCAATTTTTACAAGCCGCCAATTATCCATTATAAATTTTAGTATATATGCTTTTATCCAAAAGGAAGAATAATATGAAAATTTCACATTTTTATAAGGGTCGAATTTTCTTACCGCTTGCATAAGCCCGATGTTGCCTTCCTGGATCAAATCCAGTAAATTCTGCATCCAGACACGCTGAAATTCAAGCGCAATCTTTACAACTAATCGAAGGTTGGACGTTACCAGCTTATATGCCGCCTCATTGTCGCCGTGTTCCTGAACCCGAATGCCAAGTTCTTTTTCCTCTTCCCTGGTAAGCAATCGATATTGACTGATATCCGTCAGATATCGCTGAAACGGGTCGAATTTAACAAGCGCTTTTCCCGGAGTCTCTATGTCAACCGGACTCATTCTTTTGCCTTTGTTTCCAGCAGGTGGTTTGGATCTGCTCTCTGAATGATGTTTCTTTTTTTTCCGCATGTCTGTTTATTCTTTTTTTAATATTGATGGCTTCGTAAAAATCCCGATCGTTATGAGGTGCTTCATTTCGTTGTCATCATGGTGTACCGCACGCACGGCCCATACCTCGACATTTTCACAACTTGAACTTCACCTTTTTAAAAACCGCCGGATATTGGGCGCTTTCCGAGTTCATCAAATATGATCTCCAAATATGATCTTTAAATATGGACAACCATTAACTCATATGGTATTGATCGCCCTAACCGAATGCGCCTGTAGCTCAGCTGGATAGAGCAACGGACTTCTAATCCGTAGGCCGCAGGTTCGAATCCTGCCAGGCGTACCATAAACCGCCGTTTGGGTTCATTTCTATCAAAGTTATGCCACCTAAGCAACCTTATTTGTTTCACCGCCTATCTGTATTAGCCGTATCATTTTAAAGACAAATGATGCTGGACGTAAGGGTGATGTTATAAACGGAATTGGTATTGTATCTTCGGTTTCGTTGTGGTATGGATCACGCTGTATTACCCGGACTAATTGAGCGAAGCTCAACCATCTAATAAATTATGTTTAAAAATTAATTTTTCGAATGGGTCAAGCTTACGAACGATTGCGTCTTAAAATAATCGTAAAAATACAATCAAACTATTTTAGCAATGAATGATGCGACCATAAAAACTTTAAAAAAAATAAAGTCGATTATATTTGACAAGTATATGCTTTACCTACTGGTACCTTTGGGATTCATATTGGAATTTTTAATTACAGCGCCGTTCCTTATCCTTTGTTCCCTCGAAAACATATTTCGCAAAAAAATTTAAGCGGCATAATCCCCTCATTTACCCGTCCTGACGGGTTAAGCACCATACATAATCGTCGCCCCCCCCCTTCATGAGAAAAGGGAATCTTCTTCTGTTTCGGGTGGCTTTATCTACCCTGCCAAGCGGGAAAAATAAAAGGGCACGTCCGTGCCCCAATGATTTAGTTTTATTCCGGTGCAACGCACCGGAGTTTTTTAAAACATTAAACCGTTTTAGACAAAATTTATAGGACAAATTGATGGCAATCTGCGTCTTTATAGCCGATGATCATGCGGTTGTACGTGATGGGATAGTCCTTTTATTGGAAGCACAAAATGACATTCGCGTTGTAGGTTCAGCTGCGGATGGACGCCAAGCAATAAAGCTAATTCAGGTCAAACAACCGGACATTGTACTCATGGATATTTCAATGCCGAAGCTAAACGGCATTGAAGCCACCGCCCAAATCTGCGAAACCTGCCGGGGCACCCGGGTTATCATACTGTCTATGCATGCGGACGTGGAGCATATTTACCGCGCATTAAAAGCAGGGGCATATGGATATTTATTAAAGGAATCCGCCGGGCAGGAAGTCATCCAAGCCATCCGGCATGTTTACGCGGGTAACCGTTACTTGAGCCAACGCGTTTCGGAAAAAATGGTTGATGACTATGTATTCCACCGTCGTGAAAGGCAGAAGCAGCCATCCTTGGATCGACTGAGCACCCGTGAATTGGAGACGCTTCAGCTTGTTGTCGAGGGAAGATCCAGTACTGAAATCGCTAAGGTTCTCTTTCTCTCCCGAAAAACCATCGATACTTATCGCAGCAGAATAATGTATAAACTCGGGATTCATGATGTCCCCGGTCTGGTAAAATTCGCCATCCAGCAAGGGGTAACCGCTTTAGACTGAACCGTTATAGCGAACGCATTTCCCAGGGAGCGTTACTGTTTTTGGTTCTTCTCCAAATTAGTTGGAGAAGAGGGTCCAAGGATTCCAGGGGTCAAGGATACAAGGGTTTGTTTTCTAAAGATATTATCAGCGCCTTTAACATTCTTTCGCTTTCTGCTATATTAGAAAGAATAGACTCAACAGATCTTCTTATCTGTGAAGTTAGACCGTATCTTTCTTCCTTTGGGAATGTTGCGGTTATGTTATATATCTCTAAACAGAGTTCGTATGACTTTTGCCAGACTTTCAAATCTTTGTAATTCTTTAGCATTGAGCGCTGATGGTTCACTTCGTGTCACTCGAACCCTTGAATCCTTGACCCCTTGTACCCTCTGGGGTCACACCAGCTCAATTGGAGAT
>JAUXEW010000084.1 GCA_030620375.1 Desulfobacteraceae bacterium
AATGGGCATCAAATATTTTTTCAGCAATGGTTTTTCCCATGAATCCTCCTCGGTCCGTTAAAAGCAAATTCAGTCGGTATCCGTCTTTAAAACCGCTAAAAAAGCTGACTGGGGGATCATGACCTGTCCCACCATCTTCATCCGCTTTTTCCCTTTTTTTTGTTTTTCCAATAACTTGCGCTTCCGGGTGATTTCCCCCCCGTAACATTTTGCCGTCACATCTTTTCTTAAGGCAGAGACTGTTTTTCGGGAAATAATGTTCCCACCGATAGCCCCTTGAATGGCGATCTTAAACATTTGTCGGGGGATTTCTTCCCTTAACTTTTCACAGGCGTGCCTGGCCCGTTCCACGGCTCGGTCTTTATGAACCAGTTGAGACAAGGCATCCACACGGTCCCCGTTGATTAGAATGTCCAGTTTTGCCAGATCTGTTTTTCTGAAATCGGCGATGTCGTAATCGAACGACCCATACCCTTGGGTAATGGATTTTAACTTATCGTAGAAATCGTAAACCACTTCCGCTAAGGGCAGTTCGAAGATCATTTCCAAACGATTATGGGTCAGATATTGATAATTTTTGTTAATGCCTCGACGATCCAGACAGAGTTTCATCACTGCTCCCATGTACCGATCTGGTATGATGATCGACGCCCGGATAAACGGTTCCATAGCACATTCGATTTTCGACGGATCCGGATATAATGCGGGATTGTCGATAATCATCTCGGATCCATCATTCATGATCAGCTTGTATTGAACAGAAGGGGCCGTCATAATTAAGGAAAGATCATATTCCCGCTCAAGTCGTTCTTGGACCACTTCTAAGTGTAAAAGACCCAAAAAGCCACATCGAAACCCAAATCCCAAGGCAACGGAGGTGTCTTTTTCAAAAATTAAGGATGCATCGTTTAATTTTAATTTTTCCAAGCCCAGGGCCAGTTCTTCGTATCCGTCCGAGGCCACCGGATATATGGATGAAAAAACAACGGGTTTGGATTCTTTGAATCCCGGCAAGGGGGTTTTACACCGCCTGTCTTTTAAGGTAATCGTATCGCCACATCGGGTATCGTTTACCGTTTTAATTCCGGCGATTATGTAACCTACCGAACCTGTTGAAAGTTTCTTTTGGGGTATCCGGTTTAACCGGAAAACGCCGACCTCTTCCACCTTATAGACAGCATGGTTGGACATAAATTGAATCGTGTCGCCAGGCTTTATGTCTCCGTCAACGACTCTCACATAGACAATCGTTCCCCGATAAGGGTCATAATGGGAATCAAATATCAGGGCTTTTAGCGGGGTGTCCGGGTTTCCTGTAGGCGGTGGCAGAAGGTTCACAACGCCTTCTAACACCTCCTCGATACCGGTGCCTTCCTTAGCGGAGGCTAAAATGGCTAAATCTGCATCAAGCCCGAGGTCTTCGTCTATCTGGCTTTTAACCTTTTCGATATCGGCCGAAGGCAGATCTATCTTGTTGATAACGGGGATGATTTCCAGATTATGTTCCAGTGCCAGATAAAGGTTGGCCAGGGTTTGTGCCTCAACTCCCTGGCTGGCGTCAATTAACAGCAGGGCGCCTTCGCAAGATGCCAGGGCGCGAGACACTTCGTATGTAAAGTCCACATGGCCGGGGGTGTCAATCAGATTCAGCGAATAGGCTATGCCGTCTTTAGCCTGGTAAGGAAGACATATCGCCTGGCTTTTGATGGTAATCCCCCTTTCTCGTTCAATATCCATGGTATCGAGGATCTGATTTTTAAAATCTCTGTCCGAAATAATGTTCGTGGCCTGAATCATACGGTCGGACAAGGTTGATTTTCCGTGATCAATATGTGCGATAATGCAAAAATTTCTAATATATTTCATGTTAAAATAGATACGTTATGAAAAAATCGTTTCAGATGCTTCCGGAAAGCATATAAATGATGACCTTAAAGCGGATCAAACATAAACCCGATGGCGCCGCACCAAATGATTTTTCGTTTATAAAAGTTGGTTGACACATCATATCTTTCCAGATATATTACAGATTTACAACAACAAAAGCGATTTTTAACAAATTGTCTTAATAGATGTCAAGCCCGGCAATTGAAGCCCGCATATTGAATAAGTCAACATACCCTCTCGGACAATAAAATGATAGACGCTCACATTCTCATCGTTGATGACGATCCCGGTGTCAGAATTCCCATGGAAGAATTCATTAAACAATCGGGTTTTGCAGCTTCCTCGGCAACCAGTGCGGAAGAAGCGCTGGCGTTATTAAGGTCCAATGGAATGAATGTCGTTATCACCGATATTTCCCTTCCCGGCATGGACGGCCTTGAATTTACGGATTTAATAAAAAAGGATTATGATGTTGACGTGATTGTCATCACCGGTTACAGCGCGGATTATTCCTATGAAGAAGCCGTTGATAAAGGTGCCAGCGATTTTCTTTTTAAACCGGTTCGCTTTAAAGAACTGTTGCTCAGGCTAAAAAGGGTTCTCAGAGAAAGGCGACTTACCCAAGAAAGGGTTCGGATGCTGGGGGAGTTAACGAATCTCGCCATTACTGACGGCCTGACAAAACTGTTTAATTCCAGGCATTTTTACAATCAATTGGAACTGGAGACGGACCGGTCCTTCCGCTATCATCATCCCTTGTCACTGTTGTTGTTCGACATTGACAATTTTAAAAAATATAACGATACTTACGGCCACTTAGAAGGCGATAAGGTGCTGCTTCGTATCGGTCAAACGATTAAATCCTGTCTGCGTACAATGGATACGGCATATCGATACGGCGGAGAGGAATTTACGGTAATCCTTCCTGAAACGGGGGGTGAGGAAGCGGTGACGGTAGGGGAAAGGATTAGAAGTACCGTTGAAGCCGATAAATTTATCCCGAATTCAGAAATTGTCACCATCACCGTCAGTGTCGGCGTCACGCAACATGATTACAAGGAAGAAATATCTACCTTTGTAAAGCGGGCGGATCAAGCCATGTATCTATCGAAACAAAATGGCCGAAACAAGGTATCTTTCTTGCCTGGAGATTCTGAGCCCGAGGCCCCATAAACTAACTCACGTCCCTCCAGAAACGACATCTTTTGGCCCAGAGCTGCGTTTTCGCGATTTTGCAATCCTCAAAATAGCACGCTATTCCTTCGGTTTCAAAATCGCTCAGGCCTTGCTCTGAACCAAAATCTACCATTTCTGGATGGACACTAACTCACTACTTTTAAAAACAGGTCTCCCCTTTGGCCGTCCGGAGTTAATTTTCCCAACCCTTTAAGCCTTAAAAGGCTGCCTTCTCTGGTCTTCGGTGGAACCTTCACCTTCAATAGACGTTTATGGAATCCCCAGGGAATATTGATCAGTTTTTGGGTGCCGGCAAGTGCTTCATACGGTGTAATGACAATGGTTCCGTAAAGGTGAGGATCATCTCCGGGTCCAATTGGGCGGATGACCTGAAGCCGATGGGTTTTCTTTTTGGCGGTTGTCCGGCGTATCTTCTGGCCGGCGCTCATTGCCGGTATCTTAAGAAACAGTCTTAATAAAATCATTCCCAGAACAAACCCCCCGATATGAGCCCACCAGGCGATCCCGGCGGCGCCCCCATGACTTCCTGTGGCGCTGATCAATTGCAAAACAAACCATATGCCGAGGAAGAAAAAAGCAGGGATTTCTAAAAACCAGGGGATAAACAGAATGGGGATTAACGTCAAAATCTTTGAATGTGGATAGAGTAGAAAATAGGCGCCCATAACACCGGAAATAGCGCCACTGGCGCCGATGGTGGGAATGTTGGAATGAAAATTAAAAATTAAATGCACTAAGCCCGATCCAATCCCGCAAATCATATAAAACATCAGATAACGAAAATGTCCCAGTCGATCTTCCACATTATCGCCGAATATATACAAGGACCACATATTTCCCAACAGATGCCAGAAGCCGCCATGTAGAAACATAAAGGTAAATAAAGAAAACAGCTGCTGTCCCGACGAAAAATAGGAAGAGATTTGTGGAATGGAATATCTGGCCGGAACAAGGCCATGAAAATAAATAAACCGGTCCAATGAGGCCCCTTGTGCCATCTGTACCAGAAAAGCGACAATATTGATTCCGATAATGGTCGTATTGACGACCGGGTAATTATTTGAAGCGATTGTGTCGCGTATAGGAATCATAGGAAGCGATTACCCGCATGGCCTCATAAATGGTGCCCGAAGTAAAACTGCTAATTTCCCCGATTAGCGTTGATTGTCATACTCAAGTCGACGGATCGCGCTGAATGGGTTAACGCACCCACCGAGATTATATCGACACCCGTATCAGCGAGGGTTGCCAGGTCAATTTTTTTGATCCCTCCGGAAACTTCCACCACGGCTCTCCCGTTGATTTGTTTAACCGCTTTTTTAATGTGGGCAATATCCATGTTATCCAGCATAATCACATCAGCACCGGCGGCCAGCGCTTCTTTAACCTGCGCCGAATCAGAGACCTCCACTTCAATTTTCATCAGGTGAGATACCTGGGTGCGAATTTTTGCAATTGCCGGCGCAATGCCGCCGCAAGCGGCAATATGGTTGTCCTTGACCAATACACCGTCATACAATCCCATTCGGTGATTAAACGCACCACCGACCCGAACGGCATATTTCTCCAGAACCCGGAACCCCGGTGTTGTCTTGCGGGTATCCACCAGGCGAATTTTTTTTGGACCAATTTCGTTCAGATAAGACCGAACCAACGTCGCAATGCCGGACAGGTGCTGCAAAAAATTAAGCGCGGTCCGTTCTCCGACCAGCAAAGTTCTAAGTTTTCCCTCCATTTCCAGAACCGTGTCATCACTTTTCACCGCATCACCGTCTTTAAATTCAGATTGAAAGGTCATCAATGGCTCAAGCTGTTCAAACACTCGCTTAACCACCTCAAGCCCGGCAATGACAAGGGATTCCTTGGCGATGATAATCCCCTTGCCATTTTCTTGGGGGTCTACCAGGTTGTCGGTCGTAATATCACCCGAACCAATATCTTCTGCCAAGGCAATTTTAATTAAATCTTGAATCGAATGCATACCAACACCCTTGATTAAGCCTGTAAAAATTTCATTAAGTCAAAACCGGCATGATTTATAATGCCCGGATTTTCTCGATATTTGATTCTATTTTTTTCTGTTTTTCAAGGAGCGTTCCTTGTTTTTCTTTTACCTTTTCAACTATATCCGGCGGTGCCTTTGCCAGAAAGTCATCATTATTCAATTTTTTAGACATTTGGGTGAGTTCCTTGGAGATTTTGGCAATTTCTTTTTCAAGCCGCTTAATTTCTTTTTCAAAATCGATAATGCCTTCAAGTGAAACAAAAATCGTCGCACTTTTTACAATGGAAGAGGCTGAAGATTTGGGCCGTTCCCCCGGGGGATGCACTTCCATTGAATTGAGTTTGGCCAGATTAAATATGATATCCTGCTGTGCGGTCAGGAATTTCCGCGTGCGGTCTTCCTGGCAATGGATTACAACGTCAAGGGACAAAGACGGCGGGATGTTCATTTCGCCCCTTATATTTCGAATACCGGTGACCACTTCGGTAATCAATTTCATATCGGATTCGGCAGTTTTGTCAACCGCGCGGAGTTTATCATCCTGGCGATCCAAGAGAAATGTTGCCTTCATAATCGATCCGTTTGTTCCCGGCAGTTTATGCCAGATTTCTTCTGTTACAAACGGAATAAAGGGGTGAAGCAGAATCAGCGTTTCCCTTAGCACGTGCCATAAAACGCTCAAGGTGGCTCCTTTGCATTCTTCCCCCATCTTGCCATATAAAGCAGGCTTAATGATTTCAAGATACCAATCGCAGAATTCATGCCAGACAAACTGATAGAGCGTTCCGGCGGCATCGTTGAACCGGTAATGGTCCAGTGTTTCGGAGACAATGTCCGTCACTTGATTGAGCCGGGACAGGATCCACCGGTTGGGCAGTGACAGTCGGTTATAATCGACAT
This sequence comes from Desulfobacteraceae bacterium, assembly GCA_030620375.1. Lineage (GTDB taxonomy): Bacteria > Desulfobacterota > Desulfobacteria > Desulfobacterales > UBA5616 > JAUXEW01. Next base: position 5,990 of record JAUXEW010000084.1, read on the forward strand.
CCCCGTATCCCTGCTCGATATGCATCAGTGAAAAACGGGCGGCATTCCAAAGCTTGTTAATAAAATGCCGATATCCTTCAACCCGTTTTTTGGACATTTTGATGTCTCTGCCCTGAGCGGCGAAGGCAGCAAGGGTAAACCGGAATGCGTCTGTTCCGTAGTCCTCTATTACGGTGAGCGGGTCGATGACGTTCCCTTTGGACTTGCTCATCTTTTTTCCGTCTTCGTCTCGGACCAGCGCGTGGATATACACGTCTTTAAAGGGAACGTCCTTCATGAAGTGGATTCCCATCATCATCATCCGGGCGATCCAGAAAAACAGGATGTCAAAACCGGTCACCAATACGGAGGTGGGGTAGAATGTTTTCAGAAGCGGGGTTTCATCCGGCCATCCCATAGTGGAAAAGGGCCATAGCGCGGAACTGAACCATGTATCCAGGACATCTGTTTCCTGAATCAGGTTTCCGTTGCCGCAAGAAGGACATTTTTCCGGCGTATCTATCCGAACAACGATTTCTTGACAATTGCTGCAAGTCCATGCGGGGATTTGATGTCCCCACCAAATCTGACGGGAGATGCACCAGTCCCGGATGTTTTCCATCCAATCATAATAGGTTTTTGTCCATATATCGGGAATGATTTTTGTTTCCCCGGTTTTCACCGCATGGATGGCGTCTTTGGCCAGCGACTGGGTGGCGACGAACCATTGTTTCGACAAATTGGGTTCCACCACGGTTTTACATCGGTAACAATGCCCCACACTATGCTGGTACGGCTCTATCTTTTCAAGCAATCCTTCTTGTTTTAAGGCGGCCACTACCGCATCTCTGCACTTGAATCGGTCCAATCCTTGAAATTTTCCGGCTGCGGGCGTCATTGTGCCGTCATCTCCGATTACTTTTACACTATCAAGGTTATGGCGTTTTCCAATTTCAAAGTCATTGGGGTCATGCGCCGGCGTAACTTTTAATCCGCCGGTGCCGAACGTCATGTCTACGTACGTATCCTTAATAATGGGAATTTTTCGGTTCATTAAGGGCAGGACCACCGATTCATAGTTGGTGTCCCGGTACCGCTCATCATCCGGATTTACCGCAACGGCTGTATCCCCGAGCATTGTTTCCGGCCTTGTGGTGGCTACCGTGATCCCGCCGGATCCATCCGGAAAAGGGTATCGAATATGATACAAATGGCCGTTATGGTCGCTATGGTCCACTTCAAGTTCGGCCAGTGCCGTGTGACAGCGGGGACACCAGTTGATAATATAATTTCCGCGATAGATCAGGCCTTCTTCATAAAGCTGGACGAAAACTTTTCGGACGGCCCGGGATAACCCCTCGTCCATGGTAAACCGTTCTCTCTCCCAGTCGCATGAAGCGCCCAATCGTTTGAGTTGATTGATAATGGCACTGCCATATTTCTTGCGCCAGTCCCATACAGCTTCGACAAATTTCTCTCTTCCCAATTGGTGGCGGGTGATGCCGTCCTGGGCCAGTTTTTTCTCAACAACATTTTGCGTGGCGATTCCGGCGTGGTCGGTTCCCGGCATCCAGAGAACATTATCTCCTCGAAGTCTTCGATACCGGCAGAGAATATCTTGAAGCGTTATGTTTAATGCATGCCCCATGTGAAGCACACCGGTTACGTTAGGTGGGGGGATAACAATAGAATAGCCTTTTTGATGGTTATTCGTTTCGGATGAAAACAGCCTGTTTTTTTCCCAGAAATCATACCAGCGCTTTTCAACGTCATGCGGCTCGTATCCCTTTTCAAGCAGATTGGAACTCATATTTCAAAACTCCTCATAGCAAATTTCTAAACCTTAAACCGATTTAAAACAATTAAAAAAAGGGGATTAGCAGGTAATCCCCATGATAAAATTCATTTAAGCGCCATCACATCTTTATTTTTTATGGTCTGCCAGTTTTTTGATTAAGGCGTTTATTTTTTCGATCTCCTTTTTAACGACGTTTTCGATGATATCCATCACCATTGCCTCAATTTTGTTTGAAAACATCTTTCTTACCGCCTTTTCTACTGCTGTTTCCATTTGCTTTAACGGTATGGAAACAGATGCGGGTGGTCGATCACCAGGGTCAGGGGCGTTCGGCTCAAGGTTCCCAACTACGTCGGCAACCAGCTGCTCGAGGCCCGCTGGATCTTCTCCAAAACCGGATAAATCCGTGGCCATATCAGTTTCCGGCGTAAGCCCCGTTTGAGTCGATATTCCCGATGGCCCCGTTACAATATGGGTCAGTTCAATGACTCCATCATCTTCGTTTGACTGTCCATCCGAACCTATTGGATTCCTGATATCATTATCCTGCATATGCCTTACTCCCGGGAATATCTTGCAATCATTCGGGATATAACTGATTTTTTTAGATTTATCACACGCCATATCATGTGTCAAGCAACATGCTTTTTGCCCGGCGGCAAAAAAGATTTGCAGGATAACCGTCAACGTTATAAAAAGAAAGCATGCGATACTTTTTCATTGAAAAACCGACAATTTCAAATACCAGGACCCTCATCACCGGTTCCGATGAGAAACACATCAGAAAAGTGTTGCGTTTAAAACCCGGTGATATGATCGGCCTGTATGACGGAAAGGGATTTGAATATCACGCTGAAATCGTTTCTTTTTCTCCTTCGGGTGTTGAAGTGTCGATTCTGAATCAAAGTCCGGCACCTCCTGAATCACCGGTTAAAATTGTCATCGCGCAGGGTTTTTTAAAAGAACGGAAAATGGACGAATTGGTGAGGCAGCTCACCGAACTGGGTGTTTCCAAATGGATTCCGTTTATGGCAGCCCGGACCGTTCCCAAACCGGGGAAACAACAACTGTTAAAACGTATGGAGCGGTGGGAAAAGATTTCAAAACAGGCCATAAAGCAGTGCGAACGCGGGCTATTTTTAGATATCGGCGAAACCTTATCCTTTGAAGAAGCATTAAAAGCGGCTCACACCTGTGATCTGAAAATCGTTTTCTGGGAAGAGGAATCCAGCCTCCTGAATGACCGTATGGGTTCACTTGCTGATAAGGCCATCCGCTCTATTTTCATTATGATAGGACCGGAGGGGGGGTTTACCGAACAGGAGATTGAGCATGCAAAAGCATCCGGTTTTATGATCGCCGGTATGGGGCCACGGATTCTTCGAGCCGAAACCGCTACCATATCCGCCTGTGTGCTGATGCAGTATCTTTTTGGGGATATGGGAAAAAAATCTTGACATAAGGACAAGGCTTTTATAGATAAAAAAGTCTATTTTGATGAGAGCCGAGGTAGCTCAGTCGGTAGAGCAGGGGACTGAAAATCCCCGTGTCGGCAGTTCAATTCTGTCCCTCGGCACCAAACAATTTCAAGGGTTTAGCTGATATCGGCTAAACCCTGTTTTTGTTTTTAGGGGAGCCTCTCCCCACCCTCTCCCCACTTGATTATTTTTTCCCCACAAAAAATAAAAAACCCGGCACCATCGTTTTGACGGCACCGGGCAGGATTCCCGGCGCTCGCTGATCAGGCTATCCGGAGCATTTCAAAATATGTTCTTTTAATTGCCCTGACCTATATTTGAGTTGACAGCATTGGAAAGCGAGTCAGAATTCGATTGACATGATGATATCACCACTTTTCAGCAGTCGCACAAAGTTTGAGTATGTTGTTCAAACCACAAAATATCAGATCAATCAATTTCGTTCGCGATCCATGTTATATCACCAGTTCGTTCCAATCCGCTCAAATGATGATATCACATTGTCACCTTTTTCTCTTTTATATTCAATTTGGAATAATGGCTTGGTGGGAATAAGTTCGAGCTGTACAGATCTTCAAACCAGCAAAAAAGTCGCTATCTCCATTACTGATCACCGGTTGACCTATTTTGTGTGATCACGCCAGGACACCTAAAAAC
>JAUXEW010000282.1 GCA_030620375.1 Desulfobacteraceae bacterium
ACCTCGACCCCAGCCCTGGGCACTTATCATTGCCGGGAAAACTACGGTGAAGCCGTAAAAGATAAACCCGTAAACCGATCCGTAAATAAAAAAAGGATAAGTATGTTAATCCATCCATAAAAACCACCGCTCTTTTGTTCTTCAGTTTCAGACACTTGTGATTTCCTTTCTTTCTTTATTAACCATACGAAAAATAAAACAATAATACAACCCACCACCCATAAAAAACTGTTGAGCCCTTTATACCTATTTCATTAGATTGTGTCCAACCGATGGAACTTTTGTTATTATCCTTATTGAGAAGTTGCCAAAACTTGTGCTAACATGCTCAAACAATATGTAACCCTAAATAATCGTAAACAACATTGGAAAATCATTTAAAGTGCCTGCGTTGCACTTTCTCCTTCGCCTGCCTGTGCGTTGCGCGCAGACAGGTCATTGCAACGTACTGTAAACCAAAAACTTAACGTTTTCCAGGGTAACCTTCAGGGATAAGGACCGGAGAATGGAGTTATGGACTCGGATAACCTAAAAAAGACGCTACGATATCGCTACGTCATTTTCAGCATCTTGGGGTTTGGGTATATCGTTGTTTTTTTTCATCGATTATGTCCGGCCATACTTGCCGTTGACATGATGGAGGATCTTCAGGCCGGCGGCACGCTTATCGGGATTCTCGGATCTGCCTATTTTTATCCCTATGCGCTGATGCAGCTGCCCGCCGGCCTTCTTTCCGACTCGTGGGGCGCGAGAAAGAGCGTGACCATTTTTTTATTGATCGCTTTTATCGGATCGATTTTATTGGGGATGGCACCGTCAGTGTTTTGGGCCATTGTCGGGCGAACCTTGGTGGGGCTGGGTGTATCCATGCTGTTTGTGCCAACCATGAAGGTAATATCCGAATGGTATACTACCAGGGAATTCGCCGTTATGAGCGGATTTCTGATAGCCATCGGCGGTGTGGGGTCTCTGGCGTCGGCAACACCGCTGGCTTGGTTGAGCTCCCGTATCGGCTGGCGGATGTCCTTTATATCCGTTGGGATGGTTACGTTAATCATTGTCGTTTTGGTTTGGTTGCTGGTCAGAGATCGGCCTGAAGATTTGGGTTGGCCGTCTCCCGCGGACCCCACCAGCTTCGATGCCCCGAGTATCGGTCTTTGGGAAGGGGTTGGAAAAGTACTGTCCTATTCCTGGTTTTGGCCGGTTGCCGTATGGTTTTTTTTTAACACCATTGTCTTTTTTGCATTGGGCGGTTTATGGGGAGGTCCTTATCTCATGCAGACGTATCACCTCAGCAAAGCAAAAACCGCCGACATTCTCTCCATGATTTCCATCGGCCTGATTATCGGCAGCCCGTCTTTGAGTTTTCTATCGAATCGAATACTTAAAGGCAGAAAATCGGTTCTGATGATGTCAAGCTTTATGCTTGTGCTCATTACCGCCGCAATGTTTATATATACGGATAGTACGCCGAAATGGGTCTTGCATGTTCTTTTTTTCGGAATAGGTGCATTTTCAGGTGCCGTAGTGGCAGTCGGTTTTACGACCGCCAAAGAGCTTTTTCCGGTTCAAATTGCGGGCACTTCAATCGGCCTGATAAACTTATTCCCATTTATTGGCGGCGCCCTGTTTCAGCCTCTTATCGGATATATTTTGGAACAAAGCGGACGGATAAACGGGGCGTTTACCGTTTCCGGATACCGGCAGGCCATGCTGGTGTTTTTTCTGTGCAGCCTGATTGCCTTTATTTCAAGTCTTTTTATAAAGGAGACCATGAAAAAATCCGGGGTTTTTTAAAACAATAATCAAAACGGCCGGCAATATGTGAGAACCATGAGAAGGATTTTCTCGAATATCTGGGCAAAAACGATGACACAAAAATTATTCTGGCCTACCTCGAAGGAATCAAAGACGGTCGTAAATTGAGGCCTCCCCGCAGCAAACTACGGGGAATACACTCGCTACTTCCCGGCTGTCCAATTAATTTAATGGTACTCCGGCAGCCAGTCGCCGTGAGCGGCGATAAGGTCATCCACCAAATTGCAGATCTGCTCTATATCAAGCTCTGCAGCAGTATGCGGATCGAGCATGGCGGCATGATAGATATGCTCTCGCTTTTGGGTCAAGGCAGCTTCTACGGTGAGCGCCTGGACGTTGATATTGGTTTGAATCAACGCGGCTAAATGTATCGGCAGCTTCCCTACTTGAATCGGTTGAATCCCATTTTTATCCACCAGACAAGGCACTTCGACAGCACATTCAAAAGGCAGGTTGTCAATCAACCCGTTATTGATGACGTTGCCGTAAATCACACGAGGGATTCCGGTTTCCAGGCTATGAATCACCAGGGGGGCGTATTCACCGCTTGGCCTTATATCAAATATTTCTCTAAGAAAATGCTCAATTCCGGGAATTTTAATTTCTCCAAAGGCGGCCTGGATGATTCCCATTATCTCCTTAACGATTTCATCCACTGATTCACCGGGGGCTTCTATTTTTTCTCTTACGATCTCCCACAATGCATTCTGCATTTCGCAACGGGTGATATATTCGTCCAAAGGTATGTTAAATTTATCGATCAAGTCGGACCGGCCGTGCTTAATGAACCAAGGGACATATTCGGAGAAATGTTCACTCGACTCCGTGACAAAATATCCCAACCGTTTAAATATATTGTAGCGAACACGATTCCAGGCCGGGACCCTTTCTTCTTCAATAACTTTCCAAATTCGTGGGTAAAGATCCTCAACACCTTCATCGGTTTTACGCTCCATGGTGAGATAAAACGCCATATGATTAATACCCGCACAGGTATAATTAATCTCTTCAAGAGGCACATTGATGTCTCTGGAAATTTCCCGAGCCGTGTTAAACACGCTGTGGCACAACCCTATCGAATTGATGCCGCTGGCCCGATTAATTGCCCACGTATTCATTGCCATAGGGTTGACGTAATTGAGGAAAGTGGCTTTGGGGCAGAGTTCTTCCATATCATGACAGATATCCAATAATACAGGAATGGTACGTAAAGCACGCATGATGCCGCCAATCCCAATGGTGTCAGCAATCGTCTGGCGTAAGCCGTATTTCTTGGGAATTTCAAAGTCAATCACGGTACCGGGCTTGTATCCCGCAACCTGTATCATACAGATCGCATAGTCCGCGCTTTCCAGCGCTTCTCTACGATCGATTGTGGCATTGATTGTCGGATTTATATTTAGCTTTTCAGCGATATTAGAGGCTACAAGCAACGATGTTTGAAGCCTTTCTTCATCTATATCGTAAAGAGTGATGGTAGCGTTTGATAATTCCGGGAAACTTAGAATGTCGGCCATGAGGCGCTTGGCAAATACGGTGCTGCCGGCGCCGATAAATGTAATTTTGGGCATATTGCAGTTCTCTTTTTATCCCTGTTTTCCGC
>JAUXEW010000086.1 GCA_030620375.1 Desulfobacteraceae bacterium
CCTTCCGGCAACGCCGTCCCTGATATACTGCAGAATTTCTTCCGGTGTGTCGAAGCCGACTATCGTGTAAAATGCCTTGTTCATGTCCGGATTGTATTTAGCACTCTTGTAATCCGGTGCTTCATGAAGAGCCAGGGCCGTGGATGCCAAAACATTTGAATAACCTTTTCTATGATTCTTGATCCGTTTTACCCAGGTTTCGCTTAAATTGTCTTCTCCCACCATATCCAGCATGGTCGCTTTAAGATCAGCGTTTGATGCAACGAGCTTTCTGGCCTTTATTCGGGTTCCGTCCTTAAGTTGAATTCCCGACGCTCGGCCGTTATCCAACAAGACTTTCACCACTTCACAGCTCTCATAAAAATCCATTCCTTCTCTGACACCGGCCATCTCAAGGGCATGGGCCAATGTATGGGTTCCCCCCACCATCATGCGCCAATTCAGGCTGATCCAGAAATTGCCGATGATCATTCCACCAAGACCTTCCATTTCCAGTTCAGGCCCAAATTCCTGAAGTATCCGGTACATCATTGTTTTAAATTCCGAACTCTCATAAAGATAGTCAATAACCGCTCTACAGGACGCCCTGGTCAAATCCGAAGGAAGTCCGAGCATAGCGAAAAAGGCTTCTCGCCCTCCTGTTTCATCTTGAGGCGGGTTGTAAACATTTGCAGCGATTATATCTTGAATTTCAAGTACCTTTTTTCGTAATCCGACATAGGTATCCGCATCATGTTTTGAATATTGTGCAATTGACTTGTGTGTTTTTTCAAAATTCTCCGGCTTTCCAACGCTATACAATACAATCGGTGGCCTGCCGTCTGAAAAACCGATTGCTGTCTGGGTATCGGGATAAATCATTCTGGCACCGAGCTCCTCCAGTTTAAAATCATAGTATGGCGGATGCCACCTCATAAACTCCATAAAATTTGCATGAAGATTGTGCAGAAAACCCGGGGCCGTGCATTCCGAGGTATAGATGGCGCTTCCTTCCTCAAAGCGTCTTTCAAAAATCGCCGTTTCCATTCCGGCCCTTTGTAAATAAGCACCCAGTGTCAGCCCCATGCTTCCGCCCCCGATAATTATCGCATCGTATTCTTTTTTCATTTTTGGTCTCCAACGATTGACGAAAGAAAGGGTAACGCCAATAAAAATCAACCTGGATCTCTTCCCACCAGCGGTTCATATTATATTCGAAAGTCGTTATGAACTGTTTTGCGCCTCTTAGTTGCCTTTCTTTCGCTGGTCAAGAAGACTCAGGAATAGCTCAATTTCCTGTTGTATTGAACCGAAATCAAATTGTCTTTCATCACAAGTATCTGTATTCAGCTCTATAAAGGGAATGTTTTTCCTGACCATATAATTCTTATACGATGGCGTGGATCCCTGACTTATATGACATCCCCAATTAGAGATACTGATGATTCCGTCTATTTGATACTCTTCAACTCTCTTACACAACAACTCTGCACTGGGTGTCCCGGCTAGGTCGAGACTATGAACGACGTCTCTTCGGGCCATGGATATAAAGGGGTTTGAAGGATCCAAGGGCTCATTACAAGTAATCCGATAAGGCGTCTTAAAATTCGTACCAGCCACAACTGAGACTTTTTTCTCTTTTCCGAGCCATTGATGTAAAGGATTCGGATACCATGGCTGACCGCCACCAATGATAACCCGATATTTTTCGTCGGGTATTGGAAACTTTCTTTCTTTAATATTATTTTTTATTTCATCCACGAAGAGCTTGGAAATTTCAGCCCCTTCCTGGGAACCAAGGAGAATACCCAGAAACCAGGGCAAAGCGGCGATATGGCTTGCTCTGACCGGTGTAGGAGTATGCTTCATAAGATCGGCTATCTCAGCCAAATTCGCATAATATGTATTCGAATATTCAAAGACTTCTTCAATTTTGGACTGTGTGACCTTAACTCCCAGATGATCCTCAAGGATATGGAAAGCATCTTCCATTTGTTTGGCATAATACTCCACTGCATGAGGGATGTCATCACGACTCGGATCAAATAGGAAATAGGGCTTATCATATTTATCCTCGGCAGCGTGGAAGAGTTTATCACCACCAATACATAAATTTGATGTCCGGATCAATACATCGGGAACCGGCCAGGCATCTTCTTCGATCCCGCCCAAACAGGCCCGAAGGAACGAGCAGGTTTCACGGCATTCCATAAGTTCCGAACCTCTGTCAATCAGGTCGGTAACGCTGCGGCTCATAGCCAGAAGCCCTGAAAAAATCTCTATTGGTAAAGGAATCAAGTCGAACAAGGCAACAAACTCAAAAGGCGCGTAGGCGCTTAACCAAGCGTTTTTTCGATTTCCCTCGAATCCCTCGGACAAAAGGTTGAATGTCGCAGCAAATAGCTGGTTGCGGGGATTGTTTTCTTCAGTTGATCGCTTGTTGAAATTATCAGCTAAGCTTTTTGAAAAATCTTTCAAGTTCATTGATTGTACCTCCTTTGCCTTTATTGGCAGCTCATTCGGTTTGATCACCAGGAATGAGACATGGCTTCATTAGGGCAGACATCGTGACAGTTTTTGCCTTGACGGCTGGCGCAGATCGCAGCTCCCGGGCACAAATAGCCAATCTTGTTGATTTTGTCAGTGATAACCACCACTTTTATTTCATCATAATCATCTTCTTCTAACTCAAAGATGTTTTCCGGGCAAATCTCCGCACAGGCTCCGCAGCCATTACACTTATCTGTATCCACGGTGATGCGATATTCCCCCTGCGCGTCCCTGTACCCGTAATTTATGATCATGATTTACTTCTTCTTTCTCCGCTTTTTCCTTTCAAGACGTTCTCGAGCAAATATCGCCGCTCCCAGCGCGCCGACAATCTGTGGTTCAAAACAGATATTGGACGTCATGCCTAATTTTTCTTCAATTCGTCTGACGATGCCTATATTTTTCGCTATACCCCCGGTAATCGCGAACTCGGGCTTTTTGTCTACGGACTTCATTAACAGTCCAATCCGTTCACTCGTGCTTTGGCACAAGCCGGCGATAATGTTATTTTTCGGCACATCATTTCTTAACAGATCAATCACCTCTGATTTGGCGAAGACAACGCACATATTGTTGATTTTGACCGGTTGATTTGATTCAAAGGAAAGACGGCCCAGGTCCTCAAGAAGAACACCCAGAATTTTGGCCATTATTTCCATGGATCGACCCGTACCGGCGGCACATTTATCGTTCATGACGAATTTGGTCACCTTGCCGTTTTCATCGCAGCTAATCGCCTTGCAATCCTGCCCCCCCATATCGAGAATCGTACGCACCTCCGGGAAAAACCAATGAGCCCCCTTGGCGTGGCAGGAGATTTCGGTGATGCTCTTATCGGCAAAAGGTACAACCACTCTTCCATAGCCGGTGGAGACGATATATTCGATATCATCCATGGAGATTCCGCATTGCACCAAAGCCTTATCTATGGCTGATTTGGCAATTTTTGAGGTGTCCGGCCCGGTAGGCAGTAAACTCCAGCCAATAATCTCTTTATCATTTAATATCAAGGCCTTACCGGTTAAAGAGCCAATATCTATGCCAGCAGTAATCATGTGATTAACCTCCTTTATTCTTGAGCTAAGATTGCCGCACCCAGGGCGCCAACCGTAACGGGATTATCAGGGATGAGAATGTCATGTCCCATCTTCTCTTCCAAAAGCCGGGGGATGTGCGCATTATTGCCGCAGCCTCCGGAGAGAACCACATCATCTTCAAGATCAATGCGTTTGGTCAAAGAAGATACTCTAAAAGCTATGGAACTCAAGATGGCCTTGACGACATCCTCTTTGGGATGTTTCATCATCAGGCTCACCACTTCCGATTCAGCGAACACCGTACACGTTGCCGAAATGCTGATGTCACTCTCTGACTTCATGGAAAGCGGCCCCATATCTTCCAAATCCACCTCCAATGCATGGGCCATCTCCTCGATGAAGATACCGGTACCGGCCGCGCACTTGTCATTACGAGCAAAGTCTATCAGGCCTCCCTGTTTATCCAATTTACCGACACTGTATGATTCAGCGCCGATATTAATAACCGATCTGGCTGATGGATAATACCAGTGAGCGCCCTTTCCATGACAAACAAGTTCAGGATAGGTACCGTCTGCCCAGGTTATATTTCGTCCGCCTACTCCGGTCGCACCGATCCTTGTAACCTGATCTTTTAAAAGCCCGCTTTCTTTTAAAGCCTTGTCCATAATTGCTTTGGCAGCGGATTCACTATCCAGGGTGATGGGTTCATTAATTTTCGTTATAATCTTACTATCATTTAAAATAATTGCTTTTGCTCTGCTACTTCCTATGTCAATCCCGGCAAAAATCATGGTATAAGTCCTCCAGCAATTTTAGGTAAACTTTAAAGCATTTCCGCAAAGGCTTCGATCCGAGTTTGCATCTGGCCAGGCAGGTTGAATTCATGGTTCGTCTCAAGCCTGATAAAAGGAATCTCTTCTTCGCCCAGATGCTTCTTTAAAATGGAATAATCAAATATATGAGGGTCGCAGAATTTTAGGGTATGATAAATTACACCATCGATATTGTTGGTTTTCACAATATCTATGACATGACTGAGACGTTCAGAGGAATGCTTCATCCGGGGGCACGGGACCTTTTGCAAGTATCCCCTGGCGATGGCTTCCAACGGCGGCAATCCCTCATCCACTATCATGTTGTATGAACGGCTGGTATTACAAGTATCAAAATAAACAGCATTGCAGTCATTATCCTCCAACACCTCAGCCACTGCTTTGATGGCCGGAAAGTGAGAACCCGATACCAGAAGTAGAAAATTCGCATCCTGTTCTTCTGCATCAGCGTGGGTTTCCAAGAATGATTCGGCAGCATCAATGGCTGTGTCAAGATTTTGTTCCTGTACCTCGATCATCAGGTCCAAATATGCGCTCCCTGATATCTTGTTGGCCAGAAGTAAACCTTCAGCCTGGCGTAAAGCCCGGCGCAGCCGGTTATAGCGCTTTATGGACTGTTTCAGGCTGGTTTCACTGAATTTTCTCCCGGTGGCCTCCTCCAGGGAGGTGATAAAATGCTGCAGCACGTTTTGCCAGAAATCAATGCTCCGGTCGTTTACGACGCGAGGAAAGCTGAGCATGTAAGCATAGTCGTCCGCAAAATCCGAGTGCAGGTGCCAAGCTTCGTAAAGCTTAAACATGGCATCGCAGCAATCCGTAAAGATCATGTCATAGCTATCACTTCGCGGCCGGCTGCAAAGCGCTCTGGCGAAACCGCAGATGTTGGGATTTAAATAGGCCTGAGAGATATCGGTAGCGGTGGGACTACCGATCGCATACCTGGGCTCAAGGCCGAATGAATCTAGTATCTCCAACGGGACATAGGTGCAATAATACCCGCATTCTTTCTGAATTTTATTCTTGCTCAATTTCCCTTCCCTCCTGATAGTGTTTGTCGTTATTAATGTGAATCATTTTTTCTTTTTCAAACTCTTCTATGTTTAAACTGCCCGGTCTTAACATCCAGATTTTCCATAAATTGAATCTTCGATGTATTGTGATGTTAAAGTTGCTCATCCCCCATTAAATCGATAATACAATCTGCCAATTCGGGCTTCTTTTTTTTAAATTCCCCTAAAAAATATCTGTTCGACCACGCACGTTTATAAAACAGATGCATATCATTTTCCCAGGTTACTCCGAGGGCCCCGTGGATATGCGTTGCAATATCCGTTACACGGCCAAACACTTCAATGCTGTTGATATATGCCGTTAAAGCAGCGGCACGGCTGTCGTTCATATTATTTTCACAAGACCATGCAGCGTAATACATCAATATCTCTGCGCCATCGATATCGATTTTCAGGTCCGCACATTGGTGTTTGATGGCCTGAAACGATCCGATAGGTTTTCCGAACTGGACTCTGTTTTTGGCATAGTCTATGGCATACTCCATAGCGATTTGAGCACCGCCGATATTTTCGGCAGCCAATCCGACCATGGCCCTTGACATTACGCGGTCCAATATGTTTCGGCTCTCTTTCTCTCTTCCAATGACGCTCTCAGGAGAAACCGGCACCGAATGGAATTGTACCTCATAGAATTTCCTTGAAACATCAATGGTGCTTAAAGGCCTGAATTCAAGGCCTTCTGTATCCGTTTTCACCATCAAAATCGTTATCATACTTTGGTCGTTTTCATGAAAAACCGGGACAAATATTACGTCGGCTTCGGCAGCATACGGTACTAAAAATTTTGCTCCGCTGATAACAAATCCGTCACTGTACCGTTCCAGCTTCACCCCGTTTCTGTCGTTTACACCTTTTGCGTCATGCAATGCCAACGTGGTTATCATTTCACCGTCGGCGATCTTTGGCAGTAATTCACTCTTCTGTTTTTCCGTACCCCCTTCCATCAATAAGGGTGCCGATAACAGTACGGTTGAAAAGTACGGCCCCGGGAGAAGGGCCCTGCCCATCTCCCCCAACAAGACACAAAGATCTGTCAGGTCGGCATTTAAGCCACCATAGCCCTCGGGGATATTTAGAGCCATCCAGTCCAGCGCCACCATTTTCTTCCACAATTTTCTGTCAAACACGGTTTCCGAATCGTATACTTCCCTGATGAATTCTGAAGAACATTCTTTATGCAAAAAACGCCTGGCCTCGCGGCCAATCAGTTCCTGGTTTTTGTTTAATTCTATTCTCATCTTTCTCCTCAGGATCGCGGCAAGCCTAAAACGCGTTCCGCAATAATATTCTTCTGAATTTCCGTTCCACCACCACCAATGGATAATCCCAAAGCCATGAGAAGGTAATTTTGCCAAAACCCCATGTCAACGGAATAGACCGAATCATCATTAATTGGACCGGCAAGGCCCTGCATGGATATAGCGGTTTCTGAAAATTCGTGGTGCAGTTCAGCCCACAGCAATTTATTAATTGAACTTTCCGGACCGGGTATTTTACCTTTTATTATTTGATATGCGCTTTTGCGCCCCAAACACCTGTGAACCATCATTTTAATATAAAGATCCGCCAATTCCTTTTTGAAAGACGAATCCGTCACCACATAACCTTGCCTATTTTCTAATGCGATCGCGGTTTTTAATAATTGTTTAAACAACATACGGAAATTGGCCGCGTCCCGGACATCTCCCAGACCGCGTTCAAATCCCAGCGTTCCTAAAGCGACTTTCCATCCTTCATTTTCCTTACCCAACCGGTTTTTTACAGAAACAGATACATCGTCAAAAAAGATTTCATTAAGCTCGGAATTCCCGGTGTTTTGTTTTATCGGTCTGATGGTGATGCCTTTTGATTTAAGATCCACAATCAGGTATGTGATTCCTGCATGCTTAGGCTTGGAATTAAGCGTTCGTACCAATACCAGACCATAATCTGCTGCTTGGGCGTATGACGACCAGATTTTTTGTCCGTTTAAAACATAGACGTCATTTTCTTTGTTAGCCGATAACGACAGGCTTGCTAAATCCGAACCGGCATTGGGCTCTGAAAACGCCTGTGCCCAAATATGCGTACCGTCCAGTATATTTGTAATATAGGATTCTTTTTGATCCTGAGTCCCCGCCATGAAAATGGTCGGCAGGGCCATGCTTAAACCGGCCACATTGACATTTTGGAAAAACCGCCTTGCATAGGGCGCAGTCTCTTCCATTGTAATGATTTCTTCCGTCAATGTTCCATCGGCGCCGCCCAAGCTCTTAGGATATCGAATGCCTGCGTAGCCTCCTTCAAAGAGTTTCTTTTGATACATCCTATATAAAGATGCTTTCTCTTCTATTGTTTTGTTATCCCTATATGATTTTTCATGAGGAAAAGTTGTTTTTAGCCAACCCTTTAACCTCGCCCGATAATGCTCATTTTTTTCAGAAAAGCTAAAATCCATGGTCTGACCTTTTTGCATCAATTATAGAATTAAACAAGGCTATATGATTTTTCCCGGGCAAAAAAGGTGCGTTTCTAACTGAAATATCTCTAATTGATTCAATATGAAGTTAGGCTTATAAATTAAAACTCTACCAGCAATCTTTTATTATTAATCCACATGACAAGGATTGTATAAAACCTGCCTATTCAATCTGATTGAATATTATGCAAATTTTGCGCCATCATATATTTTATAATTATTTTAGACCTTTATAATATATTCTCATTCGCCCACCAAAAAACTGTTTTATTTAAAAGATAATGTGTGATATAAAACAAAGCTGTCGAAAAACTGTCATTTAACGTAGTTAATAGCCGGACAGACAAAAAGAATTATGGGGGCTTTATGAAACATAATGAATATGAGTTTTTTAAAGAAGCCACATTAAAGATCTGTAGCAGCCTTGACAGCAATATAGCTTTAGGTCGACTATTAACATTTCTGAAAAAACAGATGCCTGTTGACGGTGTGTATTTGATGGTAGGGAAGGGGGACACTCTATCATTGGAGGTCCTTGCAAATGCTCCGGAAAATCGTATAAGGCCTGTCAGGCCGATTCCCGTGGATCCTGCTTTAATTGAATTTCTTAATGATATTGCAGATGATATTGCAGATAAAGGAAGGGGAAATACTATCCACATTATTAACGATCCTGATGTTGAGTTGGACCAACATTCGTTAGATGTTGTAAGAACATTATATCGCAGGCCCTATTCATTCATTACCCTTCCCCTTATAAAGGAAAAAGAAAAATTAGGAATTTTTATTATATCGACTCGAGGTAAATTTCGTTACCAGGATCACCATGGCCACTTGATATCCTTACTTCACGATCCGCTTTCCATATCCATGAAAAATGTATTGATGCACCAGGAGGTTTTGCGGTTAAAGAATGTGGTCGAAGATGACAACCGTTACCTTAGAAAACAAATTCGCAATTTTTCCGAAAGCAAAATCATCGGAGAAAATAAGGGGCTAAAATGTGTAATTGAAGCCGTTTCCCAGGTCGCTTCTCTGGGAAGTCCGGTGTTGCTCCTTGGGGAGACCGGTGTTGGAAAAGATGTCATTGCAAACGCCATTCATTGCGCTTCCCCGCGCAAAAACAAGCCTTTTATTCCGATCAACTGCGGGGCCCTGGCGGAATCAATTGTCGAAAGCGAACTCTTCGGGCATGAAAAAGGCGCATTTACCAGTGCTGTTTCATTAAAGCGAGGGCTTTTTGAGCGGGCCAACGGCGGAACGATATTCTTAGATGAAATCAGCGAAATGCCCCTTCCTATGCAAGTCAAATTGTTACGCATTCTTCATAACAAGGAAATTGAAAGAGTCGGCGGCAACAAGATGATTCCCATCGATGTTCGCGTCATCAGTGCTTCCAATCAGAATCTGGTTGAACTGGTTAAGAAAGGCAAGTTTAGAGAAGATTTATGGTTTCGACTCAACGTTTTTCCCATCGTCATTCCGGCGCTGAGACATCGAAAAGAAGATATTCCGTATTTGGTGCGGCATTTTATTCATAAAAAGTGTGATGAACTCAAAATCCATCCCAAACCGTCTGTCAAACTCGAAGAGATAAAAAAACTGGAAGCATATGCCTGGCCGGGTAATGTCAGGGAACTGGAAAATATCGTCGAAAGGGCATTAATTCAAGGTAAAACACAATCTTTAAACGGATTTTTAAATCTTGGGGGCTTACTTATAGAACCAGCTGAACAAAAACAGGCCCTGGCAAATACCCCAATGATAGAACTGGATGAGTTAATTTCTTTACATCTTCAGCAGGCCCTGAAAACCTGCA